>CAZJRA010000324.1:0-2254 GCA_964548335.1 uncultured Flavobacteriaceae bacterium
ATAAGAAAAATTTTGTGGTGGTAAATGAATAAAAGTCATTATTGTCCTAAATTTAAGCTGCTGCAAAAGTACAAAAAAATAAAGACTTTGTTAAAAGTGGATATTCTAAACGACTCAATCTCTATATGATACATATTTATCTTATGCCAGGGATGGCTGCAAACCCATCCATTTTTGAACATATACAATTGCCTTCTGAAGAATATACTTTACATAAGTTGTCTTGGATGCTTCCAGAAACTAATGAAAGCTTAGCGGCTTATGCAAAGCGTATGACGTTAAAAATAAAGCATAAAAAACCGGTGTTATTAGGGGTTAGCTTTGGAGGAGTGCTCGTTCAGGAAATGGCAAAGCACTATGAGGTTTCTAAGCTTATTATAGTTAGTTCAGTAAAGTCTAAAACCGAGTTGCCTAGACGTATGAAGCTTTCGCGAAAGCTTAAACTGTATAAAATAATTCCCACAAGGCTTATTAAAGATATTGAGTTTCTTGCCAAATACGCTTTTGGAGAGACTATTAAAAGTAGGGTAGCACTGTATGAAAAGTACTTATCTATGAATGATAGCCGTTACTTGAAATTGGCTGTGAAAGAAATGATTTGTTGGGATCAGAAAGAAGTAATGCCAGGAGTGATACATATACACGGAGATAGTGATCGAGTGTTTCCTGTAAAATATATAAAGAACCCTATTCTCGTTTCTGGAGGAAGTCATATTATGGTGATAACTAAACATAGATGGTTTAATAAGAACTTGCCTCTAATACTCAAAAATGAGTAACTTGCTATAAATCTCGAGATTCATGAAAAAAATAGAAAGAGTGTTTGCAGCCATAGGCTTATTAGCTGTTGTGATTGTAGCTATTAATGCTGTGCAGAAGCCTGCAGATAAAACTTCAGATAGTGCTAAAGAAGAATTGATTAATGATTATAATGTCTATGCGTTGCCTATTCCAGAGGGGCTTAATTTTGTGGGAGAACCTGTGCCTGTTCACAATCCAGATATTAAAGAAAGAGTGGATCGTGAATTGCTAGTAAATACCTATTGGCAATCTAATGCATTGCTTCTTATGAAGAGAGCTCATAAGTTTTTTCCTATTATAGAACCTATACTAGCTGCAGAAGGAGTGCCAGATGATTTTAAATATCTAGCAGTAATTGAGAGTGGCTTAACACAAGCGGTATCTCCAGCTAAAGCAACAGGTTTTTGGCAGATTTTAAAAGGTACAGGAAGACAGTATGGTTTAGAAGTAAATGAAAATGTAGATGAACGCTACCATATTGAAAAATCAACACGAGCTGCGTGCAAGTATCTTAAGAGCGCAAAAGAACGATTTGGTAATTGGACTGCGGCAGCGGCAGCATACAATGCAGGTCCTGCAGGAGTAGGGAGGCGATTAAAAGCACAAAATGTATCTAGTTATTACGATCTTTTACTTAATGAAGAAACAGGGCGTTATGTGTTTAGAATTATTGCTCTTAAAGAAATTATGAGCAATCCTAAGAAATATGGGTTTAATTATACAAATGAAGATTTATATGCGCAGATTCCTACTTATAAAGTTTCTGTAGATACTGCTGTAACAGATATTGTAAAATTAGCAGAGCGTTTTGGAATTACCTATAAAGTACTAAAGATTCATAACCCTTGGTTGAGACAAACATATCTTAATAATAAATCTAGAAAAGAATACTTTATAGATATTCCTAAAGAAGGGATTTATACTAGAAATTAATAATAACCTATACTTAATTAAAAAAGGAGTTGATTTTAAGAAATCAACTCCTTTTTTATTAAGGTAAAGAGAACGCTTATCGCTGTCTAGCTCTTCTGCTTGCTCTACTTCCTCCAAATTGTTGGTTAGGTTGGCTAGCTACACGTTTCATATTTTGTTCCATCATTTTTATTTGATCTGCCATCATATTACGCTTGTCAAGAGTTTTAGCTTCCTTAATAAGAGCTTGAGCTTCTCGTTTACGATTTTTAGTCATTGCAATTCCAGCTAGTTGTAACTTAGCCATGGCAAGATCAGTATCCATAGATAATCCCAGAGAGACTGCTTTCTTTAAATATTTTTCTGCTTGAGTAACATTTGTCTGGCTTACCATAAGCCCTTGTAGGTAATTATAGTACCCTTGTTGTTTTGTGGTAAGGGCAGCTTCTGGGCTAGAGATTTTTGCTAACCATTTTTGTGCTCCAGGGAAATCTTGCTTTCTCAAGCGCAAGAAAGCCACAATAATAATTTCATTTTTAAA
>CAZJRA010000325.1:0-2211 GCA_964548335.1 uncultured Flavobacteriaceae bacterium
GCGTTTGGATATGTTACGTACTATGCCTGAGTTAAGAGAGAAGCTATGGGAAAATGTAAATGCATTACAAGGAGGTTTAAAAGAACGAGGTTTTGATATAGGAACAACGCAATCTTGTGTGACTCCTGTGTATCTAAAAGGGAGTGTGCCTGAAGCAATGTCACTAGTTAAAGATTTACGAGAAAATCACGGAGTCTTTTGTTCGATAGTAGTGTATCCTGTAATTCCTAAAGGATTAATTTTATTGCGTATGATACCTACAGCTTCACATACTCTTACAGATGTAGAAGAGACATTAAATGCATTTGAGTCTATACGTGAGCGTTTAGATAATGGAACTTACAAGAGGTTATCTGCTAAGGTTGCAGAAGCAATGGGAGTATAAATAACGCTCTCAAATAATACCTACTAAAAAAACCCTATCAATTTGATAGGGTTTTTTATTTATAGCGACACTTTATTTGTTCTATGTTATGAACCAAACAGTTGTTTCATTTTAACTCCTAAAGCTCCTCCTCGTATATTTTTAGCAATAATAACTCCGTTTTGGTCTAATAAAAATGTAGTAGGTAGTGCGCGTACTCCATAACTTCTAGGGATAGGATCCTGCCAGTGTTTAAGATTAGATACATGATGCCAATCCATTTCATCTTGTTCTATTGCTCTTAACCAACGTTCTTTTTGACCAGGACGATCTAGAGAAACACTTATAATATTAAATCCTTTCTTGTGATATTTTTTATAAACACTCACAACATTAGGGTTTTCCATTCTACAAGGTTTACACCAAGAAGCCCAAAAATCTACTAGTGTATATGATGAGCCCAATGCATCTTTTAAGGATAGTTCTTTGCCTTCTGGTGTCATTGCAGTAAAGTCTGGAGCTTTGTTACCTACACTAGCTAGTTGTGCAGCCATTTCTTGTGATTTTCGCTGAGCAACATATTTACTAATAGCAGTACCTACTACAGATTTTTTTAAATCTTCAGAAAATCCATCGAAGTAAGTGCCAACTTCTTTTCCTGTAAGTACTTTAGCGTTTATTAAATCAGATAAAGCAACGATAGATATCATTTTATCATTGTGTTTTTCTAATATTTCTTTTCTTTTAGTAATAAAAGAATTATCCATATCCTTTATTTTAAAGAGATGTTCTTTTTCCATAATACCATCTGTCTCTGCTTGTGATTGACGTAGTAAAGCCACTAATTTATTTTTAGCGATACTTTCTATTCTACTCTCATTACGGTAGGTATTAAAAAGTTCGTTTTCTTCACTTCCTGTAACAATAGATGCGTGTATGCTATCTTTATAAAGAGTAACAGTAAGCGGTGAAGAATCTTTTACTAATAATAATTGTCCTTGCGTACCGGCGATATTAATAAGCTGTAATACTTTTCCTCCTTCTTGAGGTTTTTTAAAGGAAAAAGAACCTTTGTTAATAATAGCTGTGTCAAGAGCTATTCTTTTGTTATTAATTCCTAAATCTTGTAAATAAACTTTTGTGCCATCAGCAAAACCTACAGCACTTCCTTTTATAGTATATCCATCATTTTTTTCTTGACCACAAGAAAAAAGTGAAATAACAATTCCTAGTAAAATAAGCTGTCTCATAATAATTGTAAATTTGAGTAACAAAAATACATATAATCTATAATAATCTTTAATAAAGGGAAGGTCTAGGAGATGTTTTTTTTTATCATTAAATTACATTGAAAAAAAAATAAGATATGGCGTTTTTAGAAGGACAGTTTCCAATGGAGATTAAGATAAGCTTTAACAAGCTTGTGAGACAATATCAAACATATCTAAATGGTGATAATGAACTTTTAGAGAAGAGAGCGAAACGTATTCTGTCTATTGTTAAAGACTATCCATCATTAATTAAAGGTTTTACTTCTCTTCAAGAAATTAAAAATCATAAAGGACAGATAGATGATATGCTTGCTGATTTATTTTCAGGTATTTTACAGGACAATGAAATAAAAATTGCTTCATTACCTTTTCAAGCAGGCGTTATAAAGACATCTAAAAGATATGATCGTATTATAGCGGAGGCAGGAGAAGGTTTTGTACCAGAGTTAAAGAATTTTGATAAAGATTACCTGTATATTATGGGATGTAGTCTTATTCTCAATTTTTATTATGGATATGATGTAGACTTTAATAGACCTTTTTATTACGATATACCAAATGCGAGAGGTGTTATTA
>CAZJRA010000326.1:0-2207 GCA_964548335.1 uncultured Flavobacteriaceae bacterium
GACATTACAAGAGCAGAGTTATATAGAACCTACAGATCATACAGGAGTTAAATCGAAGTTTAACGAGCTAGAATTTATAAATGGTAAGATCTATGCAAATACGTATGGAATAGCTAGTATAGCCATTATAAACCCTACTACGGGCGCAATGGAAGGTGTTGTAGACCTACGGTCTATTGTAAAAGAAGTACAATCAGGCCTAGATAAAAGAAATCATGTGCTTAACGGTATTGCTTATAAAACTAATGAAGATCGTTTATTTGTAACAGGAAAACTCTGGAACACTCTTTTTGAAATTAAAATCGTAGAGAAATAAACCTACTAAAAAGAAAACAGCCTCTAAGCAATAATGCGGTTTTGAAACTGTTATCTTTGTAATAAACACATATACATGCGCAGTCTTTACCTTTTACTTCTTCTTGCTGGGATTATAGCAGTAAGTTCTTGTCGCAACGACTTTGAAACAACTCCAAGTACGGGAGACCTACGTTTCTCTAAAGACACTATTTTTTTAGATACAGCTTTTACTAATATTGGATCTAGTACTTTTAATCTTAAAGTATTTAATGATAGTAATGAAGCAATCACGATACCTAGTGTACGTCTTGGAAATGGAGAGTCTTCAAAATATCGTCTTAATGTAGACGGTGTTCCTGGTAAGACTTTTGAAGATGTAGAGATTTTAGCAAACGACAGTATTTTTGTTTTTGTAGAAACCACTGTAGATATACAAGAAGCAGGTACAGATGAAAACGAATTTTTATACACAGATGTTATTGAGTTTGATAGTGCCGTTAATCAACAAACGGTAGAGCTCGTTACCCTTATACAAGATGCTATCTTTTTATTTCCAGATAGAGACGATGCTACAGGAATTATAGAAACACTTACTGTAAATGAGATTGAAACCTCCCTTCAAGGTCGTTTTCTTATGGATGATGAGCTTGTCTTTACAAATGAAAAGCCCTATGTGATTTTTGGATATATGGCTGTAGGAGACCCCGATGGCGAAACTCCCAAAACATTAACGATGCAACCTGGAGCTAGAGTGCATTTTCATGCAGATAGTGGTTTGCTTATAGCAGATAATGGTACACTTTCTATTGAAGGGGAGTTAAGTACAGATCCCATTGCCTTAGAAAATGAGGTTATATTAGAAGGAGATCGTTTAGAAACCATATTTTCAGATGTGCCTGGACAATGGGGTACCATATTATTAACAGATGGTAGTGTAAATAACAGTATAAATTATGCAACTATTAAGAATGCTATTGTAGGCGTTTTAAACGAAAGTGGTACAGAAACAGAGGCCCCTAACCTATCTATATCCAATACTCAAATTTACAATGCCTCTGCAGTAGGACTTTTAAACCGATTCTCTACGGTAGATGCTCATAATCTAGTCATTAACAACTGTGGGCAATTTTCTTTATTAATACAATTAGGAGGGTCGTATAATTTTAACCACTGTACCTTTGGTAATTATTGGACTAATAGCTTTAGAGGTACTCCTGCTGTATTCTTAGACAATACCTTAGCGACTAGCGAAGCTATTTTTGTAGGTGACCTCACAGAAGCAAACTTTACAAACAGTATAATTTACGGGAATAGACCTGAAGAGATTGGATTTAATAATGACACTGCTGCCCTTTTTAATTTTAATTTTACAAATACGTTAATACGTTTTGAAGATACGTTTAATCAATTTGGAGGAATACCTGAATTTAATTTTTCTAATTCTTTCTTTTACGATAATATAACTTTTAATACAGATCCAGATTTTGAGGATACTGTTAACAATAGCTTACGTGTAGGAGAGAATACTGCTGGAAACGGTTTAGGATTGATAAGTACTGCTCAGGCTTTTCCTATAGATATTACGGGTACAGACAGGACAACTGCTCCAGACTTAGGAGCCTACGAAAGTATTGAGTTTCCTGAAGAGTAAATGTATTTTATATACTAGTTGAATAGTATTTCACAAGCCAAAACATTGAAGCTTTTTTTACATACTATCTGTTGCCTTTTCTTCTGTAAAATTGTTAACGTTGACGTGAAAGTTCTTTTGCTTCGGAGGTGCGAAGTAGAAATGTGCTTAAACGTGTGGTGGATTTTTTAGCTTTCGCACAACGTTACACGTAAACGCATTTAGATAAGTTTAGCAACTACTGACGTTACATATTGTTGCGGGCTGTGTTCTTTTTAAT
>CAZJRA010000327.1:0-2195 GCA_964548335.1 uncultured Flavobacteriaceae bacterium
TCACATTTAAAAGTCTTTAAGACTGATAATGAAGCTAGAACAACTACTCAAATTGCTGTTTTATCTAAGGAAGAACGCATTGTAGAAATCGCAGGAATGCTAGGGGGTGCACAAGGAAGTGCTACTGCTCTTGAGCACGCAAAAAACCTCCTTAATTAATAGAGGGTATATTCTAAAATAATAGCGATATTTGTACTATTACAAACCTATATTAATTCACGACCAATACTAAAATACTATGGCGTATAATTTACTTAAAGGAAAACGAGGAATCATTTTTGGTGCATTAGATGAAAATTCTATTGCTTGGAAAACTGCAGAGCGCGTTCACGAAGAAGGTGGTAGTTTTGTACTTACCAATGCTCCTATCGCAATGCGCATGGGAACCTTAAATCAATTGGCAGAAAAGACAGGGTCAGAGATTATACCTGCAGATGCTACATCTATTGAAGATTTAGAAAACCTTGTAGATAAAGCGCAAGAGATTTTAGGAGGTAAATTAGACTTTGTACTACACTCTATAGGAATGTCTGTGAATGTACGTAAAGGAAAAGCTTATACAGACCAAAATTATGCTTGGACACAAAAAGGATGGGATGTAAGTGCTGTTTCTTTTCATAAAACAATGCAAACTTTATTTAAGAAGGATGCAATGAATGAGTGGGGGAGTATTGTAGCACTTAGTTATATGGCTGCACAACGTGTGTTTCCAGATTATAACGATATGGCAGATAATAAGGCATATTTAGAGTCTATAGCACGTAGCTTTGGATACTTTTTTGGAAAAGAAAAGAAAGTACGAGTAAATACAATTTCTCAATCTCCTACCCCTACAACAGCAGGGCAAGGTGTAAAAGGATTTGATGGTTTTATAGCGTATGCAGAAAAAACAAGTCCGTTAGGAAATGCAACAGCTCAAGATTGCGCAGATTATACGATTAGCTTATTCTCTGATTTAACAAAGCGTGTAACGCTTCAAAACCTATACAACGATGGAGGTTTTAGTAATATGGGAGTGAGTAATGAAGTAATGGAAACCTTTTTAAAGAATTCTTAATAGAAGCTATTCTATTTAAAAACTGTAATACAGTTAATTCAAGATAAAAACACAAGACCACCTTATTTCTTTAAGGTGGTTTTTTATTGTTATTGAGATACATAAGAATTAGCTTTGTACTATGCCTTTAGAATATTCATTTATAATCCCAGTCTATAATCGTCCTGATGAGATTAAAGAGCTTCTAGAAAGTTTTAAAAATCAGGAAACTACTATTCCTTTTGAAGTAGTGATAATAGAAGATGGCTCTAGTATTTCTAGTGATGGGATAGTTAAAGAATATAACGATGTATTAGATATAACCTATTTTACAAAACCCAACTCAGGTCCAGGAGATTCCCGTAATTATGGGATGAAAAGAGCAAAAGGCAATTACTTTATCATTTTAGATTCAGATTGTATACTACCTCCTTTTTATATGGAAGAGATGAATACTAGTCTGTCTAAGCAATATGTAGACTGTTTTGGAGGGCCAGATGCTGCACATCCTTCTTTTTCTCGAATACAAAAGGCAATTAGTTATGTAATGACTTCTTTTCTCACAACGGGAGGTATTCGGGGGGGGAAGAAGCAAGTACAAGATTTTCAACCACGTAGCTTTAATATGGGCTTGTCTAAAGAAGCGTTTATAGCTAGTAAGGGATTTGGAGATATACATCCAGGTGAAGACCCAGATTTAGTACTTAGATTATGGTCTCTAGGGTTTAAAACACGTTTGCTATCTGAAGCTTTTGTTTATCATAAGCGCAGAATCTCGTGGTCCAAATTTTATACACAAGTTCATAAATTTGGGTTGGTACGTCCTATTCTTAATAGTTGGCACCCTAGTTCTAGAAAACTCACGTATTGGCTTCCTACACTGTTTTTGTGTATGTTTTTAGGAAGTATTATTTGTGTGTTTTTTGGAATAAAAATGTTTATAATTCTTTTTTTCATTTATTTTGGAGTCTTATTTTTACATTCGTCACTGTTAAACAAAAATGGGATTGTAGGAATCTTTTCTGTTTTTGCAATGTTTATTCAATTTTATGGATATGGCACAGGTTTTTTAAAATCTACCATAGCAGTAGGTTGGTTAAAAAAGCTTCCGCGAAAGCGATTTCCTAAACTATTTTTTAAATAGTTTAGGGTTTTGATA
>CAZJRA010000328.1:0-2166 GCA_964548335.1 uncultured Flavobacteriaceae bacterium
CCTTTTATGACAGATAATCTTGTCAATTCAGAACAAGCTGCTAATTATAAAAAGCAATTATTTAACGACTTACCGTTTTATGAAAATTTAATTTACAATAAGGAAACAGGCACAATACGCTCTGCAATCTATCTTAAAAAAGATATCGTAAACACCCCTATTCGAAAAGATTTTATTGTAAAGGATCTTATCCCTATTCTAGAAAAATTTGAAAATGAAACTCAGGTAAAAATTCACGCAAGTGGGATGCCTTATATACGTACTCTTAATTCTCAAAATATTTTAAGTGAGATGCAATGGTTTGTTGTAGGGTCACTTCTTGTAACTTCTATTATATTCTTCCTTTTCTTTAGATCTGTTAGAGCTACTCTTATTGCTATGGCTACCGTACTTATAGGCGTAATGTGGGCTTTTGGATTATTAGGGCTTTTAAAATTTGAAATCACAGTACTTACTGCCCTTATACCTCCTCTTATTATAGTAATAGGAATTCCTAATTGTATATTCTTAATAAATAAATACCAACAAGAGTATAAGAACCATAATAATAAAACGAAAGCGTTACAGCGTGTCATTTCTAAAATTGGCAATGTAACTCTTATGACCAATGTAACTACTGCGTCGGGATTTGCCACTTTTGTATTTACAGAAAGTTCCTTATTAAAAGAATTTGGTATTGTTGCCAGTATTAATATTATAGGGATCTTCTTACTTTCACTATTAATTATTCCTATCGCATATAGCTATATGCCTCCTCCTAAGGAGAAGCATTTAAAACATTTAAACAAAAAATGGATTGACGGCCTTGTAGATTGGATGGAACGAATGGTTAGGCAACGTCGCATAAGCATCTATATTATAAGTCTTATTCTTCTTATTGCAAGTATTATAGGGATGTATCAAATACGCGTTTCAGGTAGTTTAATAGAAGACATGCCTAAGAAAGCTGAATTCTTCAAAGACATTAAATTTTTTGAAGAAGAGTTTGATGGTATTATGCCATTAGAAATTCTGATAGACACAAAAAGAAAAAAAGGTGTAATGAAGCTGTCTACATTAAAGAAGATGGATGAGTTGAGCCAACTTATAGAAGAGCAAGAAGAGCTTTCTAAACCCATTTCTATTGTAAACCTAGTGAAATATGCTAAGCAAGCATATTACAACGACAATCCCAATTATTACCAATTACCAAGTAGTAACGAGCGGAATTTTATTTTACCCTATGCTAGTAGTTTTTCTAAAGAAGGTAATCTTATGGGAGCCTATGTAGATAGCACTGGACAATATGCTCGTATCACAACCTTTATGAAAGATATTGGGACTGATAAAATGGAGCGAGCGGAAGATAATCTGCGGACTAAAATTAAAACTCTTTTCCCAGAAGACCGTTACGATGTAACCCTCACAGGGTCTGCTTTAGTTTTTCAAAAAGGAACAAATTATCTTGTTAAGAATTTAGTAGTTAGTCTGTCACTAGCAGTTTTACTAATCGCATTATTTATGGCGTGGATGTTTAGGTCTTTTAAGATGATACTTGTATCGCTTATCCCTAACCTACTCCCGCTATTGGTTACTGCAGGTATGATGGGGTTCTTAGGGATTCCTATCAAGCCTTCTACTATACTAGTTTTTAGTATTGCTTTTGGAATCTCTGTAGATGATACGATACATTTTCTAGCAAAATATAGACAAGAGCTTCAGGCCAATAAGTGGGAAATTAAAAAATCTGTTTATGCCTCTTTACGAGAAACAGGCATTAGCATGTTCTATACTTCTATTGTGTTATTCTTTGGGTTTTCTGTATTTATGATTAGTAGCTTTGGAGGAACCGTAGCCTTAGGAGGTTTAGTAAGTGCTACACTTCTATTTGCTATGTCAGCAAATTTATTGCTATTGCCATCTCTACTTCTATCTTTGGAACGTAGTATTGCTAATAAAAAAATGATGAAAAAGGCAGTTTCAGAATTATCAGACGAGACTAAAGATTAAACTACTCTAAACTAAAATTCCTGCCAAGAATTGACAGGAATTTTCACTTCATTATGACAAATCCCCCAATTTGAATATTGAAGTATTCTAACCTAGAATGATTAGTTGCTCAAATATACGTTTACACTTCAATAGAAAATATACCCACTAGTTGATATATTCATATCAGACCTAAAT
>CAZJRA010000329.1:0-2149 GCA_964548335.1 uncultured Flavobacteriaceae bacterium
AAAGAAAAAACTTAATAATATGTACCACCTTAGGGTAGAATATCCAGAGTAGGTGGTTTGAGATATTTATTAGTTAGCCACAATACGCAAAACTCACTTTGAATGATATTCATAATCTTTTTACTAATCTTAATTTCAATTTGGTGTTTACTTGCAGACTTGAATGCCAAATCCACAACGCAATCATCATTCATTAGAATGCTAATCCCAAAAACAACCCTTTGGTAATTTATACCAAGTTCAAAAAAAATTAGATAGGTACTATCTAAGAGCAGGGTAGGTTTTAGGATTTACTTCGTGCATCATATCATATATTTTTTCAAAAATATCCTCTGCTGATGGTTTAGAGAAATAATCTCCATCAGAACTATAAGCAGGTCTATGCGCTTTTGCAGCAAGTGCTTGCGGTTTGCTATCTAGGTATTGATATGCATTTTGGTCATCTACTACTTGTTGTAATAAATAGGCGCTTGCACCTCCTGGCATATCTTCATCTACCACAAGGAATCTATTTGTTTTCTTGATACTCTCCACAACATCGTGAGCTGTGTCAAAAGGAAGTAAAGACTGTGCATCTATCACTTCTATATTAATCCCTACGGTAAGTAAGTCTTTTGCTACTTCTTCTACAATACGCAACGTACTACCGTATGATAAAACAGTCATATCTGTTCCTTCCTTAACCGTTTCAACCACACCTATAGGTGTTTTGTACTCTCCGTGGTTAGATGGTAATTGTTCTTTAAGGCGGTACCCGTTAAGACACTCTACAATAAGAGCAGGTTCATCACTCTCTAATAAAGTATTATAAAAACCGGCAGCTTTAGTCATATTACGAGGTGTAAGTATGTACATACCACGTAGTAAGTGTATGATAGCTCCCATTTGAGAACCACTATGCCATACACCTTCTAATCTATGCCCTCTAGTTCTTACGATTAACGGAGACTTTTGTCTACCGTTTGTACGGTATCGTAAGGTAGAAAGGTCGTCACTTAATATCTGTATTGCATATAGTAAGTAGTCTAAGTATTGAATCTCTGCAATAGGGCGTAAGCCTCTCATTGCCATACCTATCCCTTGTCCTATAATAGTAGCTTCTCTAATTCCTGTATCAGAAACACGTAACTCGCCATACTTGTCTTGTAAGCCTTCTAATCCTTGGTTTACATCACCTATGGTTCCTGCATCTTCTCCAAAAATTAATGAGTTAGGATGCTTCTTAAAAATTGCATCAAAGTTTTCTCTAAGCACAATTCTACCATCTACAAGCTCTTCATCTTTATAAACAGGAGCGACCTCTTGAATAGCAGTAGCTGCAGTAGCTGTTTCATTATATAAATGTGCACTATAGCTAGGCTGTGTTTTTGCGATAAAGTTCGTTATCCACTGTTGTAGCGCTTCTTTTTCTGCTAATTCTTCACCTAGAACATACCTCAATGCTTTACGAGCAATAATAAGCGCATCGCTCTTAAGTGTTTCTTGACTTTCTGATAACTGAGAGACTAGAGGCTTAATAAAATTTCCGTTGCTAGATTTTTCACTCAGTTGCGTAAGAATTTGTAGTACTTGTTGCTTTCCTTCTTGTACAGGCTTTAAAAACTCCTGCCAAGCAATTTTCTTTCCATCTCTTACTTCTTTTTTAATGCCTTTGTCTATAACATCTAATTCTTCTGAAGTAGCCATTCCTTGACTAATAAGCCACTCTCTAAACTTAAGGTTACAATCGTTCTCACGCTCCCAAGTAAGGCGTTTTTCATCTTTATAACGCTCATGAGAACCTGAAGTTGAGTGTCCTTGAGGTTGTGTGAGTTCTGTCACGTGTACTAATACAGGTACGTGCTCTGTACGTGCAATGTTTCCTGCACGCTCATAAGTCTCTATAAGGGCAGGGTAGTCCCATCCTTTTACCTCTAAAATCTCATATCCTTTATCTTGGTCATCACGTTGAAAACCACTTAATATTTTTGAAATACTTTCTTTAGTTGTTTGATGCCTTGCGTGTACAGAGATTCCGTACTCATCATCCCAAACACTTATAACCATAGGTACTTGTAGTACTCCGGCAGCATTTATAGTTTCAAAAAAGAGACCTTCACTCGTACTTGCATTTCCTATCGTTCCCCAAGCCACTTCGTTTCCATTACTA
>CAZJRA010000330.1:0-2120 GCA_964548335.1 uncultured Flavobacteriaceae bacterium
ACTACCTATATTAATCTTACAGGTCAAGGGTTAGATTTTGTTTTTAAACTAGCTAAAGAAGAAGAGTACTACGGAGTTTTATATATTCCATCAAACCTAAGTGCATTAGCTAAAGAAGTAAAGTTTTATGGTGAAGAAACGCCTAATTTTGAACTAGTAAGTGATATAGAACGTAAAATAAGCAAAACCCTTACAAATACTAATCTACGACAGAAAGGCATTGATTTAAAGGTGTTAGAAAATGCTAGAGAGACTATATCCTTAGGTATAGAAAGTTATACAGGAGAAACATCTTCTAAAATGAGTAGTTGGATTAAAGCCGCTTTTGGTGGAGCAGCAGGTTACTTACTTATGATGTTTATTATTATCTATGGTAATATGGTAATGCGTTCTGTTATAGAAGAGAAAACAAACCGTATTATTGAGGTGATTATATCTTCTGTAAAGCCTTTTCAGTTAATGATGGGTAAGATTCTAGGAACAACGCTAGCAGGAGTTACTCAATTTGGAATATGGATATTATTAGGAGGGATTTTGTTTGTTGCAGCTCAAATGGTTTTAGGGGTGGAGCCTCAGACAGTTCAAGGTGTAATGAACTCAGAAGCACAAGCGATTGTAAATGATCCAAGTTTTATAACAGAAATACTTACAGAGGTTATTGAGTTGCCTATATTACAGCTTGTACTTGGGTTTCTTGTCTATTTTATAGGAGGATACTTCTTATATAGTTCTATTTATGCTGCGATAGGGGCGGCAGTAGATAGTGAGACAGATACACAACAATTTATGCTACCTATTATTATGCCTTTAATGTTAGGAATTTATGTAGGCTTCTTTGCTGTTATAGATAACCCTCATGGCATCGTAGCAACTATTTTCTCTATATTTCCTCTTACATCGCCTATAGTGATGCTAATGCGTATTCCTTTTGATGTACCAGCCTGGCAAATTGGGCTGTCTGTCATAGTTTTAATAGCATCCTTTATATTTACAGTATGGGTAGGGTCTAAGATATACCGTGTAGGTATTTTAATGTATGGAAAGAAGCCTACCTACAAAGAGCTTTTTAAATGGCTTAAGTATTAATTAACAGAAAAAGAATAATGTCAAGAATTTTATTAATAGAAGATGAAGCAGCGATACGACGTGTATTAGCTAAAATACTATCTGAAGAGAGCAAAGATTATGTAGTAGAACAGGCTGAAGATGGTCTAGAAGGAATTAATAAAATACGCGAAAAAGATTATGACTTAGTCTTGTGTGATATTAAAATGCCTAAGATGGATGGAGTAGAGGTGCTTGAGGCAGTAAAAAAAATAAAACCAGAGATTCCTATGGTGATGATTTCTGGTCATGGCGATCTAGATACGGCTGTGAATACAATGCGTTTAGGAGCTTTTGATTATATATCTAAACCACCAGACCTTAACAGATTACTTAATACCGTTCGTAATGCATTAGATAAGAAAAATCTAGTTGTAGAGAATAAATTACTTAAGAAAAAAGTAAGTAAGAAGTATGAGATGATAGGGGAGAGCAAAGCTATTTCTCATATCAAAGAAATGATAGAAAAAGTAGCGGCTACAGATGCACGTGTGCTTGTAACAGGCCCTAACGGGACAGGAAAAGAGTTAGTTGCACATTGGCTTCATGAAAAGAGTGAACGTGCAAAAGGACCATTAATAGAAGTTAACTGTGCCGCAATACCTTCAGAACTTATAGAAAGTGAATTGTTTGGCCACGTAAAAGGAGCTTTTACAAGTGCTAATAAAGACAGAGCAGGAAAGTTTGAAGCTGCAAATGGAGGAACTATATTCCTAGATGAAATAGGAGATATGAGTTTGTCTGCACAAGCAAAGGTGCTTAGGGCATTGCAAGAGAGTAGAGTGCAACGAGTAGGAAGTGATAAAGATATAAAGGTAGATGTACGCGTAGTGGCAGCTACAAATAAAAACCTAAAGAAGGAGATTGAAGAAGGAAGGTTTAGAGAAGATTTATATCATCGTTTAGCTGTAATCCTTATTAAAGTACCAGCTCTTAATGACAGGAGAGAAGATATCCCTTTATTAATAACACACTTTGCAAAGAAAATATCTAAAGAGCAAGGTACAGCCAATAAA
>CAZJRA010000331.1:0-2115 GCA_964548335.1 uncultured Flavobacteriaceae bacterium
AATGAGTTATGCTAAAGAGTTGCATTGCACTTCCCATACCTTTAAGAATACTACCCATTTTTAAGGCAATATCTCCACTTACCCCTGTATCAATCTCATCAAAAATGAGTGTAGGTAACTTTTTATGTCTACTTAATACCGCTTTTACAGCTAACATTACACGAGACAATTCTCCTCCTGAAGCACCTTTTTTAAGAGACTTAGGTTCCATCCCTTTATTTGCCGAAAATAAAAACTGCAAGACATCTCCTCCCCTTACATTTAAAGTTTCTTCTTGCTCTAATGTGATTACTAATAGAGCATTAGGCATTCCTAAGGATACTAATATTTTTTCGAGAGAAGCGACAAGACTAGGTATTGCTGCTTTTCGTTTCTTAGATAAAGCCAATGCCGTTTTTGTTGACTCTGCTTTCGCGAAAGCAATCTCTTTCTCAAGAGCCGCTATCTTCCCATCTACATTTTGAACTTCATACAAAACAGTGTCCAACTCATCTCGTATCGTGATTAATCCCGCCACATCCTGAACCTGATGTTTCTGCATTAAACTGTACAGTTGCTGTACACGACTATTAACACGCTCTAATTCTTTTGGGTCACTCTGTACCTTGCCTAGTACTTGTTCTAACTCTTCATAAGTATCTTGAAGCTCTAAAAAAATAGAATTAACCCTTTCAGATAATTGTTCATAATCAGAACCATAAGCAACCAACTTATTTAGAGTAGCACGCACTCCTGCCAAAGTATCTAATACCCCTAACTGCTCCTCACCTATGCGCTGTTGCGCTTCTGACAAACATTCTTTAATCTCTTCGGCGTGACTTAATGTATTTAACTGCTCTTCTAAAGTTTCAAACTCTCCTTCTACTAATGAAGCTTCATCGAGTTCTTTAAATAAAAAAGATTGATAGTCATACTCTAACTGCGCCTTTTTCTTAACCTCTTGTATCTCTTCTAGTTCATTAGTTGCTCGCTTCCAAGTGTTGTATTGCTCTGTATAGGTTTTCAAAAGGTCTTGAGTACCTGAAAAAGTATCTATGATGTCAAATTGATAGGCAATATCTAAGACTTCTAACGTTTTATGCTGACTATGAATATCTATTAGTCGCTCTCCTAAAACTTGTAATTGTTGTAATGTAACAGGAGTATCATTTATAAAGGCCCTGCTTTTACCTGAAGGCATTAACTCCCTACGAATGATTGTAGAAGCTTCGTAATCTAAATCGTATGTGTTAAAAAACGTCTTTAGGTGGTATGACTCTATTTCAAAAACACCTTCTATCACACATTTCTTACTTGCATCACCCACACTGGAGCTATCTGCACGCTTACCCGTGATTAACCCTAATGCGCCCAATAGAATAGATTTACCCGCTCCTGTCTCGCCTGTAATTACAGTAAATCCATCTTTAAAAGAAAGATTAGCTTCCTGTATAAGGGCATAGTTTTTTATGGAAAGTGATACTAGCAAATAATTAAAGTTTGTCTAAAGGTAATCTAGTTTGACTAGTTTGCAAACTTAAAATTTAATTTGCCTCCAAAAGGTAGACTTTGTAGGTGAGATACGATTAAGCACCTCTAGTAAATCTACTACATCTACTTGCGGTCCTCCTGAAAAAATAGAAGTAATCTCTTCTGCCTTAGAATCAAAAAATACACGTGTAAGAAAATTATTAGGGCGTTTATTATACATTTTCTTTAATTGTATAATCGCTCCGGCAATATCTTGCTTACTCTGCTTTACGTTAGAAGACATAAGGTCTAAGCCTTTTCTGTGATAGGTATATATCACATTAGAGAACTCTTTAAAACTAGGTGATAGTAAATCTTCATTAAGTCTAAATCTAGATTGCGCTCCATCTGCAGCGCTCCACCCACGGTCATTTCCAGATGCTGCCGTTGTTACAATCTGTCTTGCTGTTTGAAAATACTTCTCTCCATCTGACTGCTTAAACGTATTTGCGTCAAAACCTATAATTGTATATGCATAAAAAGCAATTACAGAGACCAGATTAGAATCAAACGTATTAGGGTTGAATATTAAAGGCTGAAACTCTGTATATTGAAAACTAAAATCTCTATCGTTATAATTAAACACTGGGCTTGTATAATCAGACC
>CAZJRA010000332.1:0-2113 GCA_964548335.1 uncultured Flavobacteriaceae bacterium
AAGTACAACCGTAGTCTCTTGAACAGGCGCTGTACTTAATACCGTTTCTTTAACTACTTTAGGTTGCTCGCTAAGTTTCTCCTGAAAGGGAATTTTTTTTGTTTCCTTTGATGAAGCAACAGCCCCATTTTTTGTTCTTTTTTTAGCATTATAAAAGGCCTCGCTTATCGTGGTTTGAAAAGCCATAAAAAAAAGAAAATAATCATCTCCTCTCGTGCTAAATTGCATCTTTACATTTTCTGAAGAAGTAGCTAGAATTGCATTTAACTTTTTATGAATACTAAGTTCTGCAATGTCAAACCCTAACGTATTTTTGCTATTAGGTTTTCTAGACAGCACGATATCGTTTCCTTTTGTGATAGAACTATTAAAGAAATTGTTAGTAGGGCGTAATTCATTACCAAAAGAAACAAACGAATTACTCTCTGGGTTATAAATCTTAACCTGATCTTTATCCAGCGTTCTATCTCCCTCTAAAGCACCTATCGTAATCTGCGTAGAAAGCTCTCTATCTTTAGAAGATTTAAAACTCCCAAAATCAATCTCTACCTCCTGCTTCTTGATAGATTCTAAACCATGATATGTAGTAATATACTGTAAAGGAGCTTCTTTATTTTCATATACCACATACAAAAGCCATCCTGCAGAGCTCCCTCCTAATATATTACCCTGTGTAGCACCTACATTTGCTACTGTCACATCTCCTTTGTAAAATCCTTTTAATTGCTCTGTAACATCTGCAACATATGCATAAGGTGCTCTAGAACGTATCGTTCTATTTTTTGCTTTTTCTCCATCGTACACTAACTCTCCTGTAATATCTTGATAGGATTTTGTGTTCGTTTTTAACTTCACCTTTTGAGGATCATGAGCTCGGTCTTCTAGCTTTTTGTATACAAAAGCCTCATCACTTATGCGTCCTGCACTGCGCTCCCCACGATATGTGGCTGTCCAATGCAAACTCGCGTATACAATAGTAGACTCTTCAGGTATTGAGAAATAGGCACTACTACTACTCCAAGTCTTAGAATCGTTATCGATGTCTATATAGCGCATCTTAAACTCATCGTTTACCTTGGCTAGATTGTTAAAGGCTTTAGACTCTTTTTTTCCTAGAATACTATTACCAATAACCGTAGCATTTCCTTTAAGGTAAAACTCTTTTCCTTTTGCAAATGGAGCTCTATCCTGTGCCACGCATATGCCGGACAATAAAAGAAAGAGCCCCAGATAGTTCGTAAACTTCATAGTTTCCTATGCGTCATGAAAATGAGCTGTAATCTCCATTTTTGCAAACTGTCTAAACATCTCCATAACACCACAGTATTGATCTTCTGAGAGTCTAATAGCTTTGTTAATTTTTGTTTGGTCAAGATCTTTCCCGTAAAAATGATATTCTAACCATACCGTATGGTATGTTTTAGGATGCTCTTCTGTAAGCTCTCCTTTTACTTTCATCTCAAATTGAGGTATTGCCACTCGCATTTTATTCAGTAAAAAAACGATATCAAGCCCTGTACATCCTGCTAGAGCACTTAACATCATAGATTTAGGACCTAAACCTTCATTACTCCCCCCACTCTCTGGAGATGTATCTATTAAACTAGTATAACCTGTAGGGCTATCTGTTTCAAACTGCATTCCTTTTTTATAAGTAATTGTTACTTCGTGTGCCATTGTTTTTGTTTTGTTTAAACGTAATAAAAAATGAAGATACGACATTGCTTGAAAAATGATATCCTGCTGTAGCAAAATTTATTTTATAGTTATGAGCAGGCTTAAAAACCCTAATAAAACACGGCTTTGAAGTAGGCAAACACGTGTAAATTTTCTATAAGTTA
This sequence comes from uncultured Flavobacteriaceae bacterium, assembly GCA_964548335.1. Classification (GTDB taxonomy): domain Bacteria; phylum Bacteroidota; class Bacteroidia; order Flavobacteriales; family Flavobacteriaceae; genus Dokdonia. Next base: position 1,842 of record CAZJRA010000332.1, read on the forward strand.
GTCTACATTTTTATTGCCTTCTTTTGAGTTTACTTTTCTCTTGTAAATTGCTTAAATTCGCCTCCTTACTCTAAAGACCACAAAATGAGCGCTAAGTTCACTGAATACAAAGGATTAAACCTACCACAAGTAGCCGATGAAATACTTGCTTTTTGGAAAGAAAACAAGGTATTTGAAAAAAGTATAACAGAGCGCGAAGGTGCTACTCCTTACATCTTTTTTGAAGGACCTCCTTCTGCAAACGGACTTCCAGGGGTACACCATGTTTTAGC
>CAZJRA010000333.1:0-2090 GCA_964548335.1 uncultured Flavobacteriaceae bacterium
GTCTTATCAGAGATCAAGAAATAGACCCCCGCAGTAAGGAAATACTCATTCATATCCAGAATAAACTATTTACGGTAGGAGCAGTACTCGCTACAGATCCAGAAAAAATGACGCTAAAAAGCGGAAAAGACCGTCTCAACATTCCACGTATAGATCAAGAAGACATTACATTACTAGAGACCGAAATGGATACTATGGATAGCTCCCTACCCCCTATGACGCATTTTGTTCTCCCTGGTGGACACACCACAGTGTCATATTGTCACGTAGCACGCACGGTGTGTCGTAGAGCAGAGCGTTTAGCAAGTGCGCTTAATGACTTAGAACCTTTTGACTCGCATACGCTTACCTACCTTAACAGACTTTCTGACTACCTTTTTGTGCTGGCACGAAAGTTGTCTCAAGACTTGCAAGCAGACGAGGTCAAATGGATCCCGAAAAAAATAGAATCATAAAGAATACCTAGTAAGTAAGCTTTCGCGAAAGCAAGAAGAAAAAGATAACGCATCGCTAGTATTTACACGTTCTTACATTTATTTTGAAATAATCGTGAATTCACTTGGTTTTTTGCCTAGAAAAATTATTTTTGCACAAATTAAAATAACACGCTATGTACTGGACATTAGAACTAGCTTCTTACTTAAGTGATGCCCCTTGGCCTGCAACAAAGGACGAGTTAATCGATTATGCCATTAGAACAGGAGCTCCCCTTGAAGTTGTAGAAAACTTACAAGCAATTGAAGATGAAGGAGACTCTTATGATTCTATAGAAGAGATCTGGCCAGACTATCCCTCAGATGAGGATTATCTCTGGAACGAAGATGAATATTAACAATATATTACGTCAAAACACATTAAAAGTCTCGCTCAGAGGCTTTTTTTTTGATTAAATTTGACAAGTAATATATATTAGAAAATACAACCATAATTATGGGATTATTAGATAACATTTTAAAAATTTTTGTAGGCGATAAGTCTAAGCAAGATGTAGGTGCTATTAAGCCTATCGTAGAGCAAATTAAGTCTCACGAAAAAGCATTAGAAGCTTTATCTATAGATAGCTTACGCGAAAAAACAAACGAGTTCAAACAACGCATCGCTGCAGATCTTAAAGAAGTAAGCGATAAAAGAACTGAACTACAAACAAAAGCAGAGCAAGAAGAAGATATAGACAAGCGTGAAGATATCTATACAGCAATAGATAAACTTAAAGATGAGGCGTATAGCGTTTCTGAAAAAACACTTGCAGCTATTCTTCCAGAAGCGTTTGCCGTTGTAAAAGAAACCGCAAAACGCTTTGTACATAATACACAACTAGAAGTAACAGCAACAGAATATGACCGTTTCCTTAGTGGGTCAAAAGACTATGTAACATTAGACGGCGACAAAGCTATCTGGGCAAATAGTTGGGATGCTGCTGGAAAAGAAGTTACTTGGGATATGATACACTATGACGTACAACTTATAGGAGGTATCGCCATGCACCAAGGTAAAATTGCAGAAATGCAAACAGGAGAAGGTAAGACACTTGTAGCAACCCTACCTGTGTATTTAAATGCATTAACAGGAAATGGTGTTCACCTCGTTACGGTAAACGACTACTTAGCAAAGCGTGATAGTGCTTGGATGGCACCTTTATTTCAGTTTCACGGACTTACAGTAGATTGTATAGACTACCACAGACCTAATAGTCCAGAAAGGCGTGCTGCTTATGCTGCCGATATTACATATGGGACTAATAATGAGTTTGGTTTTGATTATCTACGTGATAATATGTCTCATAAACCAGAAGATCTTGTACAACGTCCACATAATTATGCGATTGTAGATGAGGTAGATTCTGTACTAGTAGATGATGCTCGTACTCCTCTTATTATTTCTGGTCCTGTTCCTAAAGGAGATATACACGAGTTTGATGTACTAAAACCATCTATAGAAAAGCTTGTAAATATTCAGAAAGAACAGTTAGTAAAAACGCTTGCAGTAGCAAAAAAATTAATTGAATCAGGAGAAGATAAAGAAGGATCAAAAGAACTGTTACGTGTATATCGTGGTCTTCCTAAAAACAAAGCGCTCATTAAATACCTGAG
>CAZJRA010000334.1:0-2088 GCA_964548335.1 uncultured Flavobacteriaceae bacterium
CATTACTAATTTTGTTCCCGTGGCTACTGCTAAGGATTCTGATTTGTATGTAACTCAGTTTGATAACTCGGTAGTAGAAGAAGCGGGCTTGCTTAAGATGGATTTTTTGGGTTTAAAAACACTTACCTTAATTAAGGATACAGTTAAGTTGGTGAAGTATCGTCATGATATAAGCTTAGATCCAGAGAGTTTTCCGTTAGATGATGAAAAGACGTATGAGTTGTTTCAACGAGGTGATACCATAGGGATTTTTCAATATGAATCTCCTGGTATGCAAAAACACTTACAGTCTTTAAAACCTACTGTTTTTGGAGATCTTATTGCGATGAACGCTTTGTATCGTCCAGGACCTATGGAGTATATTCCTTCTTTTGTAAGACGTAAACACGGCGAAGAAGAAATTGAGTATGACCTTCCAGCTATGGAAGAGTACCTAAAAGAAACATATGGGATTACAGTCTATCAAGAGCAAGTGATGCTATTGTCTCAAAAGTTGGCCAATTTCACTAAAGGTGAAGCAGATGTTTTGCGTAAAGCCATGGGTAAAAAACAAATTGCGGTGCTGGATAAGATGAAGCCTAAATTCATCAAACAAGCAGGGGATAATGGACATGATGCTGAGAAGTTAGAAAAAATATGGACAGACTGGGAGGCATTTGCAGCCTACGCGTTTAATAAATCACACTCAACTTGCTATGCCTGGATTGCATATCAAACAGCCTATCTTAAAGCGCATTATCCTGCAGAGTATCTAGCAGCTGTGCTTTCTAACAATATGAAAGACATAAAGCAAATTACTTTCTTTATGGAAGAAGCTAAGAGGATGGGATTAGAAGTATTAGGGCCTGATGTAAATGAGTCGTTTAGAAAGTTTACAGTAAATGATACTGGTGCTATACGGTTTGGTATGGGAGCTGTAAAAGGAGTAGGCACAGGAGCTGTTGCAACAATTGTAGAGAATAGAGAAGAGAGTAAGTATAAGTCTGTATTTGATTTCTCACGACGAGTAGATCTTCGAGCAGCAAATAAGAAGGCTTTTGAGAGTTTGTCCCTTGCAGGTGGTTTTGATGGTTTTGTAGGAACTCATAGAGCACAGTATTTTCATCACGAAGGAGATGGTATTACCTTTTTAGAAAAAGCAATAAAGTATGGTGCACGATATCAAGCAAATGAGGATAGTGCGCAAGTAAGTCTTTTTGGAGATGCTAGTGAGGTGCAAATTCCTGAACCCATAGTGCCTCCTTGTGAAGAGTGGGGGACCATGGAAAAATTACGTCGTGAGAAAGATGTAGTAGGAGTTTATATTTCAGGGCATCCTCTAGATGATTTTAAGACAGAAATGAAAGCGTTTTGTAATGCTACGGTGTCTCATTTTTATAAAATAGGAGAGTATGTAAATAGAGAACTCACTTTCGGAGGGGTTATATCAGATGTACAACATCGTATTTCTAAAAATGGAAAAGGATGGGCAGCTTTTATAATAGAAGATTTTACAGACTCCTTTGAATTTAGAATATTTGGAGAAGAGTATTTGAAATTCCGTCATTTTTTAAATCCTAATTGTTTTATTCATGCTAAAGTATTTGTCAAAGAAGGATGGACTAATAAAGATACTGGTAAAAAAGGCGAGCCACGCACTCAGTTTAATAGTATGCAGCAGCTTCAAGATGTAATGGACGCTTACGCGAAAAAGCTAACTATTAATATTGATGTTAATGAAATAGCTGAAACTCGTATAAAAGAAATTAAAGATATTCTTGACAATCATGTAGGTGAAGGGAAGTTACATTTTCAAATCTTTGATCCAAAATCAAAAAAAGAAGAGCAACTTTATGTTAAAATGCCAAGTAGAACCCAGAGGGTTAGAATATCTCAAGAACTATTAGAAAGGCTAGAAGAGAGTAGAGTGCATTACAAGCTCAATTAAAAAAGATGCAGTCTTTTACTGTCTTTTAAGTTTCTGTTATCAAAAAAGCCGCTCATATAATTTATGAGCGGCTTTTTATGTGTTGAGTTGCGTTGTGTATTATTTTCTTATAATTTTAAATATACAACGTCTGTTAAGTTGGTGTTCTTCTTTTGTACATG
>CAZJRA010000335.1:0-2083 GCA_964548335.1 uncultured Flavobacteriaceae bacterium
AAAAGCAGTAACAATCCTCCTGCAATAAACCATTGAAATTGGTCTTTAAAATCTGCAAATTGTTTGGCTTCAAATTCTGTTTTATCCATTCCGTTAAGGATGCCTTGTACTTTTTCTATTACCTCTGCTGTATTACTACCATAGATGTATTCTCCCTTTGCTTCTGATGCTATTTCTTTAAGAATTTCTTCGTCTAAGCGTGTGATTACAGTCTCTCCGTTTTGGTCTTTTTTATAAGATTGTACGATACCATTTCGCTTAAGCGGAATAGGCCCTCCTGCAGTATTACCTACCCCTATAGTAAATATCCTAATGCCTTCTTCATTAGCCTGCTCTGCAATGTCTGAAGCTTCTCCTACGTGGTCTTCGCCATCTGAGATGATAAACAGCACACGATTGGTTTGTTCTTCATCATTATAGTATGTTTTTGCTAACTCAATAGCTTCTCTTATAGCTGTGCCTTGACTAGAGAGCATATTTGTATTCATCTGACTTAAAAACAACTTAGCGCTACTGTAATCTGTGGTAATAGGCAGTTGAGGATACGCACTCCCGGCATAGGCAATAATCCCAACACGGTCACTCCCTAGATTATTAATAATTTGAGTAACGAGTTGTTTGGATTTTTCTATTCGGTTAGGAGCAATATCTTCTGCAAGCATACTTTTAGAAACATCTATCGCAAAAACAACATCTACTCCTTCTCGTTTTACGGTTTCTAGCTTAGTTCCCATTTTAGGATTGACAAGGGCAATAACTAACAAAGAGAGTGCAAGACAAAAAACAATCACTTTGAGAACCCCTTTAAAAATGGAACTATTAGGGCTTAATTTGCGTAAAAGGCTAGGGTTTGCAAATTTCTTTTGAGTACGCTTTTGCCAAAATACAAGCAAGCCATACATCACTAGAATCACCGGGATGATGAGTAGTAGCCAAAACCATATTTTTTCTTCTAAAAGGTACATATTCTTATTTTCTAACTCACTTGCCAAAAGACAAGGAAGCAACTATCATTTTTTATTAAACAAAACTTCTAAACAATGTAAAACGTAATAGGATTTCAAAAAGTAATAAGGCTCCAGCTAGTAAAACAAGTGGGCGATACTTTTCCTCATAGTTTGTGTATTTAAACTCTTCTACTTCGGTTTTTTCTAGTTTATCTATTTCGTCGTAAATCTCTTTTAATTTCTTATTATTTGTGGCTCTAAAATATTTTCCACCGGTGACTTTTGCAATTTCTTTTAAAAGTTCTTCATCTATAGTTACTTTCACATTGTCGTATACAAAACTCCCATTAGGTTTTATAGCAACAGGAGATAATGCTAGTCCGTTTGTACCCATCCCAATAGTATAGGTTTTAATACCAAACTCTAAGGCGAGTTCACTAGCTATTTTAGGGTCTATAAACCCTGCATTATTCTCTCCATCTGTCATTAAAATAATAACCTTGCTTTGTGCTTTGCTATCTTTTAAACGATTTACAGAGGTAGAAAGTCCCATACCTATAGCGGTTCCTCCTTCCATAATGCTATTGTACTTAATGCTATTAAGGGAACTAAGTACAATAGTTTTATCACTAGTGATAGGTGTTTTTGTATAACTTTCTCCGGCATACTCTACTAGGCCAATACGGTCGCTAGGTCTTCCTTTGATGAAATCTGCCGCAACTTTTTTAAGCGCATCTAGTCTATTAGGGCGAAGGTCTTTTGCTAGCATACTAGCAGAAACGTCTATCGCAATGATAATGTCAATTCCTTTGGTGCTTTTTGTACGGGTAGAAACATCTACATTGCGAGGTCTTGCAAGGGCTGTAATAAGTGCTGCAAGAGCTAGTAACCTAAGTAAAAATAAGAATGGTTTTAATTTAGGTAACAAGCTAGAACCTCCATCAAAGCCTTTAAGACTAGAGAGTTTTACAGAGGCATTCTGTTTTTTATACTTCCAGATATACCATAACAAGGCTACTGGAAGTGTAAGAAACAACCAAAAAAACTGTGGATGTGAAAATTCGAAATTCTCTAACATTAGTTTTCTTCTTTTTTAGGTGCTTTTTTCCCTTTCTTTGGTGAAATCATATCTCAAA
>CAZJRA010000336.1:0-2079 GCA_964548335.1 uncultured Flavobacteriaceae bacterium
GTCTGGTGAGGTAGAAAAAATATCGGATACAGAGTATATACTCCATTATGATGCGGTTATAGAGAAAGGTTGGCATATGTACAGCCAATTTACACCAGAATATGGGCCACAACCTTTACGTTTTGAGTGGATGCCAGAAGAGAATAAAGATTATGCTTTAAATGGCAAAGCAACGGAGAGCCCTGTTAAAAAAGTATACAGTGATATTTTTGAAGTAGAAGAGTGGTATTGGAAAAAGAAAGCAAGAATATCTCAACCAATCACTCTTAAAAATAAAGAAGCAACTTTAATTAAAACGATTTTAGAGCATCAAACTTGTGTGGATGTTTGTATTAATCAAGAGTTTTATATAGCTCACGATATAAAGAATAATAAAGTAAGTGTATTTACAGATTATAATGAGTTTGACGCTTTTAAAGTAGCTGCAGTTACAACTAATGATACAGATAAAGGGATTGCCGAAGAGTATAATCCTGAAAAAAAAAAAGGGTTGTGGGCAATTTTTTTACTAGCATTTGGGGGAGGAATACTAGCATTGTTGACTCCTTGCGTGTTCCCTATGATTCCAATGACAGTTGGGTTTTTTACGAAACAGAGTAAAACAAAAATAGCAGGGATACGTAATGCTCTTATTTATGGTGTTTCTATTATTCTTATATACGTAGTTTTAGGATTAGCAGTTACAGCAATTTTTGGTGCAGATGCTCTTAATGCCTTATCTACAAGTGTTGCTTTTAATATTACATTTTTTATCCTTCTTGTCATCTTTGCAGTTTCTTTTTTAGGAGCTTTTGAAATTGTATTGCCTAATTCTTGGGCTAATAAAGTAGATAGACAAGCAGATAGAGGAGGATTTATAGGTATCTTTTTTATGGCACTAGCATTAGCTATTGTCTCTTTTAGCTGTACAGGTCCTATTGTAGGAACAACACTTGTCCAAGCTGCATCAAAGGGCGGTATAGCTCCAGCAATTGGGATGTTAGGTTTCTCGACTGCTATTGCAATTCCTTTTGCTTTATTTGCGATGTTTCCAGGTTGGCTTAATTCACTTCCTAAATCAGGAGGTTGGCTCAATACAGTAAAAGTAGTTCTTGGTTTCTTAGAATTGGCCTTAGCATTTAAATTTTTGTCTAATGCAGATCTTGTATTACAAACTCACTTTCTAGAAAGAGAGCTATTTATTGCTATCATTATAGCTATTATGTTAGGGATGTCATTATATCTTTTAGGTAAAATAAAATTACCTCATGATGGTGAAGTACCTCACAGTTCTGTAGGTCGCTTATGCCTTGCATTATTAACGATGACGTTTGTAATATATTTAGTCCCTGGTCTTTGGGGAGCTCCATTAAAACTTATTAGTGGATTTCCGCCACCTATGAGTTACAGTGAGTCTCCTTATGGTATAGGAGCTACAAAAAAAGGTGGTTCATTTGTAGAGGTTACGATTCCAGAAGGTGCAGAATTGGGACCACACGATATTATATCATTCACAGAATATGATGCAGGACTAGCGTATGCTAAAAAGAATAATAAGCCTATCCTTATTGACTTTACAGGATATGCTTGTGTTAATTGCAGACGTATGGAAGAGCGTGTTTGGTCTGAATCTAAGATTTTAAATGTACTTAAAAATGATGTAGTTCTTATATCTTTGTATGCAGATGCTAAAGAAGATCTTCCTAAGGAAGAACAATATGTGAGCAAAACGACAGGGAAACGTATTAAGACTATAGGGAATAAATGGAGTGATTTTCAGATAGAACGATACCAAGTAAATGCCCAACCATATTACGTTCTTATGGCTCATGATGAAACTGACTTAAATACTCCAGTAGGGTATACACCTAATGTAGATACCTACGAGGCTTGGCTTAAAGAAGGGATTTCTCGTTTTTAGAATAATTAAACAGTTCTAATTAGAAGGAACGGACCTTTGTCGTAGATACTCTTTTTAAGGTATTGTTTTAACTATCCAATCACCAATGTCTTTTTTTGCCTACGTCCGATAGATGGTCATATAGAGCTATAAATAAGAGAGTGGATATATTCTTGTATTACCGAAAAAATATAGAAAAG
>CAZJRA010000337.1:0-2052 GCA_964548335.1 uncultured Flavobacteriaceae bacterium
ATTCTATAATATCTGAATTACAAATCAAACTTGACAACTTGGTGATAAAGACCTTATTGATGTTTAGATGTTGTTCGACTCCTTGTTGAAAAACATGGCTACATTTATGCTGCTTCAAAATTTGTTGACACAGCTTAATGCTTTTCTCATTCAATCCCTTTTTCTTTAAAACTGCAAACAATTTATTCATAGTTTGGCATTGTTCGTAAATTTCGATAATTAACCCACGATACGCTTCTATCCAAGCCAATTTTTGAACAATCTCTGGATTCATTTCCTTTTTTGAATCTAATAAAATTAATACTTTAAAGGCCCATTTTGACAAGCTGTTCAAATTCAAAAACCGCCCTTTGATTCTTTGCTTCGGTGGTGCATATTCAGCAAACTTACTCTGCTGAATTTGGAGTTTAAATATACCAAAATCTATTTTGAAAATCGCCTTCCTTTCCATTCATACGTAAAAAATAATGAACGTATAGTGATATATAGGTTTACAAATGGATATAAAATAAGCAGGATAGGATAATACTTAAGGAAGCTTTTTCGGTTAAAAAAATATGCGTTTCGGGCTATTAATATGTAGTCTACAGCCCATTTAAGAAATAACGAAAGGGTAAGTAATGGGAGGGGTTTTGCTTTCGCGAAAGCAAAATCAGAAAACACAAGTAGGGGAATAAAAATAAGGAAAACTACCGTGAGTAAATTCGCCAAAAGCACGAGAAGCCCTACTGCTTTAGAAAACCAAAAGTTATATGCAGATGCCTTGGATGCCCAGCGTATACGCTGAGAGATGAGATCTTTCCAACTTTTTTGAGCTTGAGTGGTTACAATTGCCTGAGGAGATTTTAAATACTGTACGTGATGTGGATATGCCTTTGTAAATTTTTCTAATAAAAAGTGGTCGTCACCACTAGCAATATGAGTGTTTTTAGAAAAGCCTTCTTGCTCTATAAAGGCTTTTTTTTCGTAAGCGAGATGTGCCCCATTGCACATAAAAGGCATTTTTAGACCAAACCCACCCATTGTAGCTCCCATAAGGCTTAGGCTGTCTAATTGCTCGAAAGCATTTGCAAAAGAAGGTGTTGAAGTAGTTGTAATAGCAACGGGACCTGCAACCATTTTGGGTTGCTTTTCTTGGATAAAACTGTTTAAAGTGCTTAACCAAGCGCTAGGAAAAACACAATCTGCATCTGTTGTGACAATCCAGTCGTATTGTGATTGTTGAACTCCTAAGGCAAGGGCATCTTTTTTAGGAGAACCAGAAGTCCGCACACTATGAATACATACAATATTGAGATATGTATGCGATGCGATAAAAGTATTTACAATATCGAGAGAGGTATCTTGAGAGTCATCATTAATGAGTAAAATTTCATAATGGTCTGTAGGATACTCTAATTGTGCAATAGCTTGTAATAGGGATGGTAAGTTTAAAGCTTCATTTCTAAACGGGATGAGAATACTAAAACCTATGCTCTTTTTTGTGTACTGAGGTTTGTATAAAAGAAGTCGCCATTGTGCTAAGGCAAAAGCACCTATGAGTAACGTATAAATGACGAAGATTATCAGGACAAACCAAATCATACTATACATTAAACGTTATATTGCAATATATAATATCATGTAGTTCTAGATATCTAAAGATGATACTCTGTAATAAATCCTTAGTTTTGTATAGCACTTGCATATAGGCAAAGTAACAATAAAACTCTTGGCAGAAGAAAGAATCATCTTAGGAATTGACCCAGGAACCACTATTATGGGATTTGGTCTCATTAAAATAGTGGGTAAAAAGATGGAGTTTCTACAACTTAATGAGTTGCTACTTAATAAATATAAAGACCCTTATGTAAAGCTCAAACTTATTTTTGAGCGTACGATAGAGCTTATAGACACCTTTCATCCCGATGAGATTGCGATAGAAGCTCCTTTTTTTGGAAAGAACGTACAAAGTATGCTTAAACTAGGAAGAGCGCAAGGCGTCGCTATGGCAGCAGGTCTATCTCGTGATATTCCTATAACAGAGTACATCCCTAAGAAGATTAAGATGGC
>CAZJRA010000338.1:0-2049 GCA_964548335.1 uncultured Flavobacteriaceae bacterium
AGGTAAGGTGATGCCTTCTTCTTTATAAGAGACATAGATTAAACCAGAGCAATCCATTCCTTTGCGAGTTGTGCCTCCCCACGCGTAAGGAGTTCCAGACAATGCTCGAGCATGGTTTACAATACGATCTTCGGGCGTTGTACGTGCCGTTTTTTTAGCATTTCCGCAAGAAGCAAAAACGAGTAGGATAGCAATGAGAGGTAATACTTTTTTCATAGCTATAAATATGATAAAAAAATCACTCTTTCGCGTGGGAGTACTTAAGCTACTTATCACCAAGGCTATTAACAATGGCTTTTGCCGTTTTAAGAGAAGCGCCTCCTCCTCCTAATCGAGTTTCGAGTTCAAAATAATGAGCGAATAATTGTTCTCTATGCGTTTTGTCTAGAAGTTGATTTAAAGCATTTTTTAATGATTTTGTATTTAAATCATTTTGGATGAGTTCAACTACTACCTCTTTGTCCATGATAAGGTTTACAAGCGAGATGTAGTCTAACTTAATAATACGTTTGGCAATTTCATAAGAAATCCAATTTCCTTTGTAACAAACAACTTGAGGTACTTTAAATAGAGCCGTTTCTAAAGTCGCTGTCCCAGATGTCACTAAGGCCACATCAGACACTGCGAGCAAGTCATACGTTTTGTTTTTTACAAAGTGTACTTGAGGATACCCTTTTGTAAAAGATTTGTAATAACTAACATCTTGACTAGGAGCTCCTGCAATGACAAACTGGTATTCTGGAAAAGAGGAAACTACGCTTAACATACTGCTAAGCATTACTTTTATTTCTTGTTTTCTGCTCCCAGGGAGTAAAGCAATAATGGGTTTGTCGTTTAAGCGGTTTGTAGCCCTAAAAGTAGAAGGGTCTGTGAGAGGTCTATCTTCTATAGCATCTAATAGAGGGTGTCCTACAAATTGCGCATTATAATCATATTGCTTATAAAAATCTTTTACAAAGGGGAGAATTGTATACATATGATCTATAGATGCTTTGATTCCTTTTACTCTACTAGCTCTAGAAGCCCATACTTGTGGGCTTATGTAATAATGAGTAGTGTACCCTAAGGGTTTTGCCCATTTTGCAATGCGTAGATTAAAACCCGAATTATCTATAAATATAAGAGCGTCTGGTGAAAACGCATCTATGTCGTTTTTGCATTTTTTTATAAAGCCTAATATTCTCCTTAAGTTAAAGATCACCTCAATGAACCCCATAAAGGCACGATCTTTATAATGTACTACAAGTTCGCCTCCTACTTCTTGCATAAGATCTCCTCCCCAAAATCGTATCTGTGCTTGAGGGTCTTCTTTGTAAAGCGCCTTCATTAGGTTAGACCCGTGAAGGTCTCCGCTGGCTTCTCCTGCTAGGATGTAATATTTCACTAGATAAATTTACGAATCATTATTGTAACAGCAATTATGACTGTAGCAAGTAATACACCTCGTGCTCTGTAGTCTTGATCTTTTTTTATAAATAAGAAAAAAGCAACAAGATTAAGTAATGCTCCTAAAGAGACTATTTTCCCGAAAAAGCCTTCATCAAGAGATTGTTGGATAGTAGCTTCTATTCCTATGTCAGAAAAAATAAGGATGTAAAGAATACCCCCTAAAGTGTTTGCTATAATGGCTACTATGATGCCTATTAATATATCTTTTTTCATATTTTTTTTAATTTCTGTCTACCTGCTAAAAAATTAAGAGAGCAAGTGTTTAAAGTTTCCAGTTAGTAAGATGTTGTATGTGTTGGTGAGCGGTGAGATCAAATTGTACCGGGACAATAGAGATATAGTTATTTTCTAAAGCCCACTCGTCTGTGTCTGTACTGGTGTCATGATTTACAAACTCACCACTTAGCCAATAGTATTCTCGTCCCATTGGATTCGTTCTTTTATCAAAATCTTCTACCCATCTAGCATTTGCTTGTCTACATATTTTAATTCCTTTAAGAGGTATGTTAGTTACTTTTGGAAAGTTTACATTTAAAATAACTCCTGTAGGCAAGCCTTTTTCTAAAACCTGTCTTGCAATAGATTGTATGTGTGATTTAC
>CAZJRA010000339.1:0-2021 GCA_964548335.1 uncultured Flavobacteriaceae bacterium
GTAAGAACCATTGCAAATATGATTGCTGTGGTCGAAAAGTTAGCTGGTAAAATAAGAATTAACACAAAACCCACAGGTAGCCATAAAGGCATTAGACTCTCTTTAAAGCTTATATCTTTATCTTTAATTCTAGCGAGATAACGTGCTACATATACCATAAGTATTACAGCTGCAAGTGTAGAGGTCTGAAAACCTCCCACAAAAGGAATCTTTATCCAACGAGCAGCATTTGCTCCTGCCATTACTGTTCCTTGCGCTAAGGTAATAAGCAGTAATACCAACACTAGAGGCAGGAAAATAACAGATAAACCCTTAAAATAATGATGCGGAATTTTATGCACACCAAAGAGAATACCAAAACCTAAGATTAGGTGCATCGCGTGTTTAAAAAGAAAACGCATCGTATCTCCATCTCCCTTAATATAAGCTAGATTACTCGCAGCACTATACACAGGTACAAATGAGAAAAGAGCAAGCAGGGTCACGACAGCCCATAAAGCTTTATCACCTTCTAATTTTAAAAACACTTCTTTTGCTCCTGACATCGTGTATATTGTTATCGTATCTATTTACTATAAGTTACGCACTGCATTTTTAAACTGTCTTCCTCTATCTTCATAATTATCAAACAAATCAAAACTTGCACAGGCAGGTGATAACAACACATTATCTCCTTTCTCTGCAATCTTATAAGCAATCTTTACAGCCTCTGTCATAGCAGGAGTCTCTACAATTACCTCAACCATATTTCCAAAATGCTCTAACAGTTTTGCATTATCAACCCCAAGACAAATAATTGCTTTTACCTTTTCATTAATTAAAGGATACAAGTCTCTATAATCATTGCCTTTATCAACCCCTCCTACAATCCAAACAGTAGGAGCACTCATACTATCTAGCGCATAAAATGTTGCATTTACATTTGTTGCCTTACTATCATTAATATATTGCACATTTCCTATTTTAAGCACTTGCTCCAAACGATGTTCTACTCCTTGAAACCCCTCTAAACTCTCACGTATAGTAGCTTTTCTAATGTTAAGCAGGTTTGCTACTGTAGCAGCTGCCATCGCATTTTTAGTATTATGCTGTCCTTTTAATGCTAGTTGTTGGATTTTCATAGTAAACTGTTTATTATCTATATTAAGGTTGATTGTATTATCTTCTATATATGCACCTTGTGGCACTTTTTTTGAAAGTGAAAATGGGAGTAATTGTGATTGCACAGGATGTCTTTTTAACCAATCTACAATCACAGGGTCATCTGCATCATAAATGAGGTAATCATTAGCTGTTTGATTCATCGCAATTCTAAACTTAGAAGCGATATACTTATCAAAATCATACTCATACCTATCTAAATGGTCTGGTGTAATATTAGTTAACACTGCTATATGAGGAGCAAAATCTAGCACCCCATCTAACTGAAAGCTACTAATCTCTAGCACATATACATCTTTAGATTCTTGCGACACCATCTTCGCAAAACTATCTCCTATATTGCCCGCAACACCTACATTTAAACCTGCTTGTTCAAGAATAAACCCTGCAAGCATTGTCGTCGTAGTTTTACCATTACTACCTGTTATTGCAATAATTTTTGCATCTGTAAACTGAGCTGCAAACTCTATCTCTGAGATAACAGGAATGTCGTGAGACAATAACTCCTGTACTATAGGCGCTGTGTCTGGTATTCCTGGGCTCTTCATTACAAGAGTTGCATTAAGAATACGAGATTGCGTATGTCCTCCTTCTTCCCACTCTATTTCAAAATTTGTCAGAACGTCTTTATAGTTTCCTTTTAACTTACCGAAGTCAGAAACAAAAACTTCATAGCCTTTCTCCTTTGCAAGAATAGCTGTGCCTACTCCACTTTCTCCCCCTCCTAATATGACGATGCGTTTGGTCATTTTTGTTGTTATGCTTTCGCGAAAGCGTTATCTTATTTTTAAAGTTACAACCGCGAGAATGGCAAGTAAAATACCTACAATCCAAAAGCGTGTTACAATCTTACTCTCGTG
>CAZJRA010000340.1:0-2016 GCA_964548335.1 uncultured Flavobacteriaceae bacterium
GTAGAGGTGTTACTTGATGATGGAGCTACTGTTGCCTATGGAGACATTGCATTTTATGTATCAGGCTCATCACAATCTATTTTAAAAGCGGAAAGATTGGTGCTTAACGCAATGCAACGTATGAGTGCTATAGCTACTAAGACTGCTTTTTTTGTGGATTTACTCAAAGGAACAGAATCAAAAATATTAGATACTCGTAAAACGACTCCTGGACTACGAGCATTAGAGAAGTGGGCAGTTACGATAGGGGGAGGAGAAAATCATAGATTTGCTTTATATGATATGATTATGCTAAAAGATAATCACATTGATTTTGCAGGAGGAATCACCCAAGCAATTTCTCAAACGGTAAGATATCTTTCTGAAACCGGTAGAAATCTTAAAATTATTGTAGAAGCGAGAGATCTTAAAGAGATTGAAGAGATTTTAAAAAGCCATAAGGACGTATACCGTATTCTTATTGATAATTTTAATTATGAAGATACCCGTAAAGCCGTAGCTCTTATAGGTGATAAGTGTCTTACAGAATCTTCTGGAGGTATTAATGAAAAAACAATAAGAGAATACGCTCTTTGTGGGGTGGACTACATTTCTAGTGGCGCTTTAACCCACTCTGTATATAACTTAGATTTAAGTCTTAAAGCGGTCTAATGAAAAAGACCTTGGGGAATCAATTGCGGAGGTTCAAACCACTTAGGTTTGTAATTTCTCTGTCGCACAAGATAGTGTTGCCTGGGTTGCACGGCCTCTCGTTACATACTTTTGTAAAGACGTATTTTAAAGGGATGGGGCAAGGAGCTTTTTCTGCAAGAGCAGGAAGTATTGCTTTTAGTTTTTTTATGGCTATTTTCCCCGCTTTACTATTCTTGCTAAATCTAATTCCTTATGTACCTATAGAAGGTTTTGATGATAAATTCTTAGGTTTTATTTATGAGTTAATGCCTACGCAATCTGAAGGCTTTTTTAAACCTATTATAAATGATATTTTTCTTAATCAGAGAGCGGGATTACTTTCTTTTACTGGGGTGTTAGCACTCATTCTTATGGCAAATGGTGTGAATGCTATTTTTAGCGGTTTTGAAAAATCTTTCCATCAAGAAATTAATAGGGGTTTTGTAAAGAAATACTTAGTGGCTTTGGGAGTCTCTATCATCTTAGCATTGATATTGGTAACTACTACAGTGGTTATTATTTATTTTGAGTATTTGTTAAATACATTAAGAGAAAATAATTTAGTAGGTAACAGAGCTGATATCGTACTTTTAGGAATAGAAAGTTTACTATTTTTTATAGTAATGATTTATGGAGTCATAGCAACGCTGTATTTTTTTGGTACAAAGTCTATTAAAAAGACGAAGTTTTTTTCTGCGGGAGCTTTAATGACAACGGTATTAATTATGCTTACTACCTATGCGTTTGGTATTTATATTGATAATTTTTCAACCTATAACGAGCTTTATGGTTCAATAGGAGCTTTGTTAATTATGATGTTGTACATCTGGTTAAATTCTAATTTATTGTTACTAGGGTCAGAATTAAATACTCTATTAAATAAACTAAGACAATCTAAAAGAGATGAATCATAATTTAAACGATATTATTTGTTAATAGTAATGCTAATTATAAAGACATGATTAAGGAGTAAGAATACAAAATAGAAACCGTTCATAAATTGAACGGTTTTTTCTTTTTATTGCTTTCGCGAAAGCGTACGAAATCCTACATTTGAGTACGTGTTATATTTTATAGATGTCATACTGCCTATTCCTGTAGAAAACGATTTTACGTACAGCGTTTCTAAGGACGAAGCCGCGTTTATCAAACCTGGAATGCGTGTGGCTGTACCTTTTGGAAAATCTAAAATATATGCTGCTATTGTCTTACAGGTGCACTCACAAGCCCCTGTTATTTATGAAGCTAAGGATATAGAACATATTCTAGATGAGACTCCTGTTGTAACGCCTTATCAATTACGATTATGGTCTTGGATGGCAAGTTATTATATGTGTACAAAAG
>CAZJRA010000341.1:0-2010 GCA_964548335.1 uncultured Flavobacteriaceae bacterium
CTATGGTTCTTAACAGTTATGATAGCTTTATCAGGCCTATCAGAAGAGCTCGGGTCACGATCTCCTTGACAGTAATCACAATGTCCTTCTTGACCTGCTGGTACACCACCATTATCTAGAAAAGAAATGGCAGCTTCTTTAAGGTCTTTAATTTCCATAAGCTCATCTTCTACAAAAAGATCACCATCTTTACCTACAATTACTACAAATAAATTCTTTTGCTTAATAATAGGAGGCTCTACATCTGTAGGTTGATCTGGTGGCAATGAACGAATAAGCCCTCTATCTTTCTCAATCGTAGTTGTTACTAGAAAGAAAATAAGAAGTAGGAAGGCAATATCTGCCATAGACCCCGCATTAATTTCTGGTGCTGTTCTCCTAGCCATAGTTTTATCCTTTAATAAGTTTCTTAAGGCCTCCGAATACCATAGCAATAATGGCTAAAACGGCAAGTATATAAAAAGCATTAAGACCTGCACTTACCCATCTTGATCCGTTAGCAGAAAGTGTTCCTCCTTCTCTAAGTGGTGTTGCTTCTCCTGAGGCTAATAAATATGAAATAGCTACAACAAGTAAAAAGACTCCTAGTCCAATTACAGTATTCCTAGCATTTCCACCATTTAGTAACCCTTTAATAACGAATAGCACGACAAGTACAACACATATCACTAATACAATTTGTGCTATAAGGATAAGCATATTAATACTTGAAGGTACTTCTACAGCCTGTATTCCTACAGCTTTAATTTCACTTTTTAAAGAATCTTCATCTATTGTTGCAACAGCTCCTGCAAGAATGAGTCCTACTAAACCTAGTATGCCCATTACTATTTTGGTTATCTTATGTAATCCCATTTTTTTGTGTTTTTAAGATTACTACTTATTTTTTGTGTCTTACAAGAAGATCCATCAATGTGATAGAAGCATCTTCCATATCATTTACGATACTATCAATTTTTGCAATTATGTAGTTGTAAAAAATCTGAAGTATAATAGCCACAATAAGACCAAATACCGTTGTAAGAAGTGCTACTTTAATACCTCCTGCAACAAGTGCTGGGTTCATATCTCCTGCAGCTTCAATTTTATTAAACGATTGAATCATACCTATTACTGTACCCATAAATCCAAGCATAGGAGCTAATGCAATAAATAAAGAAACCCAAGAAACGTTTTTCTCTAATTGTCCCATTTGTACACCTCCGTAAGCAACTACTGCTTTTTCTGCAGCATCTACTCCTTCATCCATACGATCAAGACCTTGATAATATATAGAAGCAACAGGTCCTTTTGTATTACGACACACTTCTTTCGCAGCTTCTACTCCACCACTATTTAAAGCATCTTCAACATTTTGAGCAAGTTGCTTACTGTTAGTTGAAGCTAGGTTTAAAAATAAGATTCTTTCTATAGCTATTGCTAATCCTAAAATTAAACAAACAAGTACGATACCCATAAATCCTGGACCTCCTTGTATAAAATATTTTTTAAGCACTTGTGTAAAAGGAATATCCTCGTCTGAAGCTACTTCATCTTGTAGTACCATTCCTGGCTCTACACTAGCAACTATTTGTTGTATTTGAAGTGGAAGCGTTGTTTGTGCATTACTCGCCTTTGTAGTAAAAGTACCTACAGCCATAATAGCGGCGATTGCCATAATAGAAAATAATTTTTTCATTGCTCTTAAATCTTAAGTTTTAATTTAAATTAGTAAGGGGATAAATATAACAATTAATTGATAATAATTATCAAAAATAACTGCCAAGAATATCAAGATTTCATTCATCCCTCTGAATATCAACTCTTCTCCTTTTATTCTTAAAAATTTGATAACATACAGCACTTTATATTACCCAAAAGCATCTACAAAAAAAGCACTTTCATCAAGCATTCTTGTAACTTACAACTACAATGTCCCTGATAGAGACAACTTTATTCTACTATATTTTACCGTCTACACTTTCGCGAAAAGGAATTAAGATAACATAAAAAGCTACTATATCTTATATT
>CAZJRA010000342.1:0-1990 GCA_964548335.1 uncultured Flavobacteriaceae bacterium
TAATAGAAATTACTGAAATAGAAACTAACCACAATAGTAACTGTCTCATAATTTTTTATTTTATCGTTTCTCTAGCAGCACCACATTCTCCACATGATGGGTTTGTGGGAACATATCTACAGGCTGTACTCTTGTAACTTTGTACAGAGCATTCATTAAAGCGAGATCACGAGCTTGTGTGGCGCTATTACAGCTCACGTACACAATTTTTTCTGGCGCTATGTTTAGTATTTGGTTAACTACATCTGCGTGCATACCGTCTCTTGGAGGATCGGTAATGATTACATCTGGTATACCATGCGTATTAATAAACTCACTATTAAATACCTTTTTCATGTCTCCTACATAAAACGCTGTGTTTGAGATCTTATTGTGAGCTGCATTTGCTTTTGCAGCTTCAATAGCATCAGGCACCGCTTCTACTCCTATAACTTTTGCGGCTTGTTTAGAAACAAACTGTGCAATAGTACCCGTTCCTGTATAGAGGTCATACACAAGCTCTTTTCCTGTAAGACCTGCAAAGTCACGTGTGATTTTATAAAGTTCGTATGCTTGAGCAGAGTTTGTCTGATAAAAAGATTTGGCATTAATCTTAAACTGTAAGCCTTCCATCTCTTCAAAAATATGATCCCTACCGTGGTAGCAAATCACTTCTTGATCATATATAGTATCATTTCCTTTAGAGTTAATCACATATAGGAGGGAAGTGATTTCTGGAAATTCGGTTTTAAGATAGTCTAATAATAAGACACGATTGTTTGTGTCTTCTTTAAAAAACTGCACCAATACCATAAGCTCTCCAGTAGATGAGGTGCGTATCATTAAGGTACGAAGCAAGCCTTCTTGATTGCGAGCATTGTAAAAAGGCATCTTATGCTTGGTAGCAAAGGTTTTGATTGCGTTTCGGATTGCATTACTTGGGTCTGCTTGTAAGTGACACTTTTCTATATCCAGTATTTTATCCCACATTCCTGCAATGTGAAACCCTAGTGCATTACGATCTTCTATTACTTCGTCACTGCGTATTTGCTCCATAGTAAGCCACTTACTATCTGAAAAGCCAAACTCCATCTTGTTTCTATAGAAATACTGTTCTTTACTTCCTAGAATAGGTGTAGTTTCAGGGAGTTCAATTTTGCCAAGGCGAGTGAGGTTATTAATAACCTCTTGTTCTTTGTACTCTAACTGGAATTTATAGTCCATATGTTGCCATTTACACCCTCCACATACTTCAAAATGCTGACATTGGGGTTGTGTACGCTTTCGCGAAAGCGTGTGCACCTTTATAGCACTCCCTTCATAATAGGACTTACGTTTTTTGGTCGTCTGTACATCCACGACATCTCCTGGAACAGCATTGTTAATAAATACTACACGGCCATCTGGAGCATGTGCAATAGACTTGCCTTTTGCTCCGGCATCTGTAACTTCTAATTCTGTGAAAATCTTACGATTTTGTTTACGTCTTGACATAGGGACAAAAATAAGATTTAAATAAAAAAAACGGCTGCTAGGAGCCGTTTTTCTATTCAAAGGGGTGAATAGACTAATTCTTTTGATTAAATTTATTAAGGATTTTTTCCATCTGTTTTCCTGCAGCTTCTCGTCCTCCTAAACCAAAACTCAATACTACGGTAAGAGCGATTGTTCCTAAAGTTATTCCAAAGGCGAGGTTAATAATGTTATCTGCAATACCCATAGTACTTAACCCTATTGCAAGGAAGATAGCAATTATGGCCATTCTTACGATAGAGGCAAGGAAGGCATTTTCTTTTTTTGCCATATTTTTGTAGGCAAGACTTGCAATCCAGTTTCCGACAGCTAGTATTACTAGTCCAAAAAGGATCTGACCCGCATATTGTGTTATCGTTTCTAATACCTCTGTAAGTTGCGCAAATTCAAGCTTCTCTACTGCGGTAGATATTCCAAAAATTAGAATAAAGAAATAAACGATGTTGCCAATAAGGCTTACAACATTTGTGTTTCCAGT
>CAZJRA010000343.1:0-1987 GCA_964548335.1 uncultured Flavobacteriaceae bacterium
CCCTATTACTTATAAAATTATAAGACCCTAAAACTATAGGAGCAGTAAGAGCATGTTTCTCTAAAGTCTTTGTATTGATAAGTCTATGAAAATTTGTGTCAATAATTTGAGCTTCAGAACCTAAACGAGCGTGGGTTTTTAAAATTATTTTTTCATAACAAATCACTTTACTATTACTGGCTATAGAGGCTAGATGACCAAACTCACAATAAGCATTTTTATGAATATATAATAAGTAATCTTTACCTAACTGAACGTGGCCTTTAAAAAGTAATGTCCCAGCTAAGTGTAGCTCAGAGATACCTCGTGATCGAGTACTCTTTTCATAAGACTGTCCAAAGCCTACCATAGCACTCTTAATATCTCCTTCTATACGAATCTTCCCAGAAAGATTAGAAAACTTTACACTTCCATAAAAATATACAGGTAATTTTTTAGCCACAGAAAAGGGAAACATTTTAAAGTTAAAATAAATTGTTTTAATCCAATTTACAGACCACAAAACCCCACCCATTTTTATACCATTCTTAATAAAAGACTTTATAGTTCTCATTTCTTTTTTGACCTAAGTATAGAGTTCATTAACTCAATAAATCCAATTTTTTTATCTAACAACTTATATGAATATAAAGAAGAAATAACGATACAACTAATCAAAATCATATACTTTAATAGAGCGTTATTAATATAGGTAGCTAGAAAAGTGATTACACACAAAAATAAGCACTTTACAAAAATAGGCTCAAATGTCACTCTCATTTTAATATTGTACTTATAAAAAACTAATATCTTAATTACTATATAATGTATAATATAGTACACTAACAAACTTATACCTAAGCCTTCTAAGTTAAAGGCGTAGTAACCCATTATGTTAAGTAACAATAACAAAGTATTAAAAACAATAGACGTTTTTACAAATAACTTTGCATCGCCTTTTGCAATTATCACATATCCCATAGACCACGAAACAGTCTTAAACAACATTCCCAAAATACTCCATTTTACAATTAATATTGCTGGCTCAAATGCTCCAGAATATAATACTGTTATCATTGCAGGAGCAAAAGTTATAAAACAAATAATAATAGGTGTAATAAGTAAGGTTGCAACAAAAGATTGCTCAAAAACCGTTTTAATAATTGACTGTAAATCATCGCAAATAGCAGCCAATCTTGGATAATAATCTGTAGCCATTGCATTAAAAATAAGACCTACATATGTATTTATTATAACCATTGCAGCAGCATAATATCCAGACGCGACCTCTCCTTCTTGAACTCTTATAAAAACAAGTATTAAATACGCTACTAAAAGCCCAATAATACTACTAAAACTAAGCGCCATACCTAATTTCACCATAGGCCTGCCCGTACTTAATATATCTTCTTTTTTAATAGAGGGCAGTTGCTTATCTACTACTTTCTTAGCATAGATATATGCAAATAAGAAAATAGCCCCAGAGGAAGCAATAATTGCAGGCAATATACCTTCTAATCCCCAAAAAAAATACAATGGAATTACAAGTAACAACCCCAAAACAGAACCATATATAGTAGCTTTTGCAAGAAAATCTAGTTTTCTTAACCCCTGCAAAACAGCTAGGTTACTCATCGTTAATTGATTAAAAACAAGAGCTAAACCTAACCCCATAAAAGCAATTGTGTAATCTTGAGAATCAAAGGTAAATTCACTTAACACAGAAGAAAAAACCACCATGGCTACTGCTCCTAAGCTAGCTGTAATCCAAACCATTTTTTTTAAAACAGCAATAATTTTTAAAGGGACACCTCCTTTTTCTTTATTTTGAGAAGAGATTTCTTTAACCGCGCTTTTATCTAATCCTAACTGAGTTGCCGTAGTAATTAACTGTAAGGGTCTTGATAGCAAATTAGAAATACCAACACCTTCTGGCCCTAATAACAGTGCTATAATTTTTGACCTTATAATTGTAATTATAATACTAATAATTTGCACCCCACCAAAT
>CAZJRA010000344.1:0-1983 GCA_964548335.1 uncultured Flavobacteriaceae bacterium
CTGTAAGAGTTCACATTCACTTATCTCTCGTACCGCTACACTAATAATTTGAAGTAAATCTGTATCTCCATTATCTATAGAAAGTAACAACCCTTTTGAAAACAGAAAGTCCCCTACAAGAACCGCTATTTTGTTTTTCCACAGTGCATTAAGAGAAAAGAACCCTCTACGTTGATTACTCTCATCTACCACATCATCATGCACAAGGCTTGCTGTGTGAATTAACTCTATTACAGATGCTCCTCTATACGTACGGTCATTTACTTGTCCATCCCCTAACATCTTAGCTGTTAGGAAAACAAACATAGGGCGCATTTGCTTCCCTTTACGGTTTACTATATAATGTGTAATACGGTTAAGAAGAGCTACTTTAGACCGCATAGAAAGGGCAAACTTTTCTTCAAAAAGTTCCATTTCGTAAGCAATAGGCTCTTTTATTTGGGCAACAACTTTCATAAATAAGTTTATTTAATAACTGCCCTATTTCTATATAGGTTCTTATCAATACAGGTCATCATTTGCTCCTTATCTAAATCAACCCCCAAGAATTTTTCTAATTGGCTCAAAATTGGAGTAGGGTTCTCCAGTAATTCCCTATAATTTACATAAAGCACCTCTACTCCCGGCTCTTTCCCTCTCCAAAGCTCTACTCGTTTAAGCAACTTATTATAGGATTCTAATAATTTAACAGATAATGTATCAGGATCTTTCCCTCTCATTATTTGCTGAGATTTAATAACCTCGTTTAAATCTCTAGTCATAAAGACAACTTTATATCTATGTCTTGAATCTAAATGTTGTAATAAAGGAGCTACAATCTTTACAGCCTTGTCCTTTGCTTTCCCTAACCAAGAGTTATCTTTATGAATACTCATTACTGGCTCAAACTCATAATATCCTTTAGGGTTTGAAATATCTGCTTTTCGTTTACTATCGGTTAATATATCACTTCCTCCTTTATCCAACATCTGCATCATTAAGGAAGTTCCTGATCTTGGTAATCCAGATACTACTGTTATTTGACCTTTACGGTATTTATAGTTCTGTTCTTCTCCCTTAGTTATAGGCAATGCCATTAGCTCTTCTACATTCTCTTTTGCCACCTTTGAACGTCCAAAATCTTTAGGTTTAAGCATTTCTGCTGTTTCGTAAGCTATTTTCGCATTCTCAAGGTCACCCATTTTCTCTAAGGCCCTCCCTAAGATAAAGTGTGCTTCAGGATAGTATTTAACTAACTCAATACTTGTAAACGCATAATCTGCTGATTCTTCATACTCTCCCAAATCGTAGTATAACTCTGCCATACCTTGATGATATTTGGCTTTATCTGGTTCTATCTTAATCGCTATTTCATAATTATGTTTCGCCTTTTCAAAATCTGCTGTCGCTGTATATATCTTACCTAAACGATAGTAAATTTCGGCATTGGATTTTCTCGCTTTGGCTTCTTCCAGAATCTTAGTTGCTTCTTCTGTTTTACCGACAGCCGCGTACATTTCTGCTTCAATAAAATAAATGTTATATCGTACCTCCGTTTTTATTGTTTTAAATTTCTCGAGATATTTTGCTGTTTCATCAAACTCTTTTAGCCCTAAACTAACATTCATTAAGTCTATATAATAAGGCCCTACATTTATTATTGGATTTTCATCTTCAATTAACTCTAGTAGTATTTTTTTAGCAGTTTTAAAATCTTTTTTTCCTAGATATACTCTAGCTAGGTTATGTTTAAGATCATACTCGGTTTTTAGTATGCTATTTTCTATTTTATCATCGGGCTTATCTATATAGCCTAACTCGATGAGCTGCTCCATGGTTTCACTATCTGACCATTCATCATCTTCTCGTTTCTTTAATTCTCCAAAATCGCCTTCTACATCTTCCCAACTATCAATAAATTTTGGAGGTTTTCTATCCTTAAACATATCGAGACATACTTTTCCATCGATATCCCTATGTATAGTCTAATCAAACTGATGTAAT
>CAZJRA010000345.1:0-1966 GCA_964548335.1 uncultured Flavobacteriaceae bacterium
TTACGATAGTGAAACCCTCTCCTATAGAAAGGTAGAGCGCAAAAAGAGTCATGCCTTTGGGAAAGTATTGATTTTTATCACTGCATCTTTACTCATGGGGCTATTGTTTACTATTGCTGTTTTTAATTTTGCAATAGACACTCCTAAAGAGCGCAGACTAGAAAGAGAGAGAGATAATTTACTCCTGCAGTATGCTGCCATAGAAAACAAAATGGATATTGCGAGTAAAGTGCTAGAAAACATTCAGGACAGAGATAATGAGATTTATCGTGTTCTCCTGGATGCAAACCCAATTCCTAATGAAGTACGTACCGCTGGTTTTGGAGGTGTAAACCGTTATGAGAATCTTGGGGGTTATCACAATTCTGAAATGATTACTCGCTCTACAAAACGTATAGACCAAATTACCAAACAACTCGTTATCCAATCTCAATCATTAGATGAAATTGCTCAGCTCACCGAAGACAGAGAAAAATTACTTGCCGCAATTCCTGCTATACAACCTATAAGCAATGAAGACTTAACTCGTATGGCTTCTGGTTTTGGGTATCGCACAGACCCTTTTACTAAAAAGAGAAAAAAACACTGGGGAATGGATTTCACATCACCACGAGGCACCCCGGTTTATGCTAGCGGAGATGGTAAAATTATTAGAGTAGATGCTAATGCTGCAGGATATGGAAAACATATTAGGATAGAACATGGCTATGGGTATAAGAGTTTATATGCTCATCTATCCAAATTTAATGTACGAAGAGGACAAAAAGTAAAACGTGGAGATGTGATAGGCTACGTAGGAAGCACAGGGCGATCTGAAGCTCCTCATTTACATTACGAAATAATAAAAGATGATGTTAAGATAAACCCTATACATTTTTATTACGGAAAATTATCTGCAGACGAGTTTTATAAACTACTTGAAAAATCTCAACAAGAGAACCAATCTCTAGATTAATATGCAAGTTGGACTCCCAAAAAAACTATACTACTCCATAGGCGAAGTTGCCAAAGCATTTAAAGTGAACGCATCTCTCATTAGATTTTGGGAGAAAGAGTTTGATATTATCCAGCCTAAAAAAAACACAAAAGGCACTCGTAAATTCACGCCAAGTGATATTAAAAATTTAGAACTCATCTACCATCTTGTTAAGGAACGTGGCTTTACATTAGAAGGTGCAAAAATCCACCTCAAAGAAAGTAAAAAAGAGACTTTAGATAAATTTGAGATTATTAGAAAACTCGAAGGGGTAAAGGCACAATTGCTTACACTAAAAAAAAATCTTTAAAGCCTCTCTCTTCGTAAATTACAACATGATTTTATAAAAAGACGTTTTATTATCATAGATAAACATCATCTACACACCTTTAACTACTAGTTTTGAATACTAGCATTAAGCTTGTTTTCTTTTTTAGTAAATTGCAGAATTAACAATAAACATTGTAACACAACTATACTTTTACAAACTAATTAGATATGAAAAAAGGACTCATCATTATTATAGCAGTTATAGCTATTCTTGCAATTATTGGATTTTTAGTTGGACCAGGTTTTTATAACAAAGCTATTTCATTAGAAGAAGACGCTACGTCACACTGGGCAAACGTAGAAAGCTCATATCAACGTCGTTCAGACCTAATTCCTAATATTGTAAATACGGCAAAAGGATATGCAGAGTTTGAACAAGAGACTTTAATTAGAGTTACAGAAGCAAGGTCTAAAGCAACTTCTATACAGATTGACCCTTCAAATATTACACCAGAGCAACTAAAACAGTTTCAACAAGCTCAATCTGGATTAACATCTGCGCTATCGCGTTTATTAGCCACTTTTGAACGTTATCCTGACTTAAAGGCAAATGAAAATTTCAAAGAATTAATTAATGAACTTTCTAGAACAGAAAACCGTATTAATGTAGAGCGCAACCGTTTTAATGAAACGGTAAAACCTTACAACAAGCATATAAAG
>CAZJRA010000346.1:0-1961 GCA_964548335.1 uncultured Flavobacteriaceae bacterium
CACCTGACCCACTCTTCACTTTGGCTGCTTCCAATAATTGAACTGCTGCTGGTGGAGTTTTAATTACAAAGTCAAAAGACTTATCTCCATAAACAGTAATAACAACAGGAAGTACTTTACCGGCTTTATCTTGAGTTCTAGCATTAAACTGCTTACAGAACTCCATGATATTAACTCCGGCCGCACCCAAAGCAGGTCCTACTGGTGGAGAAGGGTTTGCGGCACCTCCTCGTACTTGTAACTTAACAACCTTACTTACTTCTTTTGCCATTTCTTAAAATTTAATGCGACTTGTTCATCATGTGGAAGCAATAGAACAAAATCCAATATATATTAATGTAACAATTAAATTCTTATACTTTTTCTACTTGCATATAGCTCAACTCTAATGGTGTCTTTCTTCCAAAAATCTTCACCATTACTTCTAGCTTACGCTTCTCTTCATTAACTTTCTCTACAGTTCCATTAAAACCATTAAAAGGACCATCTATTACTTTGATTGTCTCCCCTATAGTGAATGGAATTGCAACATTATCCTGTTTAACAGCAAGCTCATCTACTTTTCCAAGCATACGATTAACCTCCGACTTTCTTAATGGAACAGGATCTCCACCTTTTACTTCTCCTAAAAACCCAATAACACCGTTAATAGATTTTATAATATGAGGAATCTCTCCTCCTAGCACCGCCTTCACCATTATATAACCAGGAAAATAAACTCTTTCCTTGTTTACTTTTTTACCATTACGAATCTGGATTACCTTCTCAGTAGGCACTAATACCTCTTCTATATAATCTTCCAGATTTAAACGACCAATCTCTTGCTCGATATAGGCTTTCACCTTATTCTCTTGGCCACTTACAGCCCTTACCACATACCATTGTTTGGTGTTGTTTGTCTTAGCCATTACTTCAGAATTATGCACCTACTACTTTTTCAAAATACAATTTAATTACACGGCTAAACGCAGTGTCAACACCCCATACAGCCAGTGAAAAAATAACAGAAAAAACTGCCACTACAACCATAAGACGTTGTGCCTCTGATAAGGGAGGCCAAGTCACATGATTTTTTAATTCATTGAATGATTCTTGAATATAATTTACAATTCCTGCCATAATATAATGTTCTTGCACGGGTTGAGAGACTCGAACTCCCGACACCTGGTTTTGGAGACCAGTGCTCTACCAACTGAGCTAAACCCGTATATTAATTAAGGATTAAAAGGCTTCTAGACAAAAACTTAACTAGCACCATCTCCTTTTAACAAAAGTCAAGGCGTTCCGCCAAAAAGCGAAACACCTTTACTTTTATAAAAATCTATTTAAGCTTAGTCTAGTATTTCAGTCACCTGACCTGCCCCTACCGTTCTACCACCTTCACGGATTGCAAAACGAAGACCTAAGTTTAATGCGATAGGTTGAATTAAATCAACAGTTATCGTTAAGTTATCACCAGGCATTACCATTTCAATTCCATCAGGAAGAGCAATGTTACCCGTTACATCAGTTGTACGTACGTAAAACTGTGGACGATAGTTATTATGGAATGGAGTGTGACGTCCACCTTCTTCTTTCTTAAGGATATAAACCTCAGCCTTAAACTTAGAGTGAGGAGTTACAGACCCTGGCTTAGTAATAACCATACCACGAGAAATCTGAGTTTTCTCAATACCTCTTAATAAGATACCTGCATTATCTCCAGCTTCTCCAGTATCAAGAATCTTACGAAACATTTCAATTCCAGTAATAGTAGAAGTTAATTTCCCAGCTCCCATTCCGATAATCTCAACAGGATCCCCAGTGTTTGCTACTCCAGTCTCAATACGACCAGTTGCAACAGTACCACGACCTGTGATAGAAAATACATCCTCGATAGGCATTAAGAAATCTTTATCTGTATCACGAATCGGCTCTTCAATCCAAGCATCTACAGCAGCCATAAGCTCCATAACTGTATC
>CAZJRA010000347.1:0-1932 GCA_964548335.1 uncultured Flavobacteriaceae bacterium
AAGTTTAAACACTAATAATAATTTAACATGATAGTAGACTTGCTTAATGAACAAATATTAAAATGTCTTCAAGAAAATGCGAGACAATCTAATGCAGAGATAGGGAGAAAGGTAGGCATAAGTTCTCCAGCCGTTTCTGAACGCATTAAAAAAATGGAAGACCTAGGTGTTATTACAGGTTTTACAACAATGGTTTCTTCGTATGAAATGGGATATCAATTAAAAGCAATTATTACACTTAGAGCTTTTATGGGTAAATTAAAACCCTTTTTAACTAAAGTAACGGTTATGGATGAGGTTGTAAATTGTTACAGAATAACAGGAAATGAAAACATAGTCATGGAAGTGGTTTTGCGTAACCAAAAACATTTAGAAGAGTTTATTGATCAAATAATAAGCTATGGGGAGTCTAAGACACAAATTGTATTGTCTCAGGTGGTGAAAAATAATTCTATTAAAAAAGGCTAATTTTAAGAGCTAATTAAACCTGAATTACGCCAAGGTTAAAAGGCTTTTCTATAGGCTTGTGATTTGCGGCTTCTATACCCATACTAACCCATTTACGAGTATCTCGTGGGTCTATAATACCATCTGTCCAAATGCGTGATGCGGCATAGTAAGGCGATATTTGATCATCATAACGCGCTTTTATTTTATCAAACATAGCGGTCTCATCTTCTTGAGTAATTTCTTTACCCTGCTTCTTTAATGAAGCTTTTTCAATCTGTAATAATACTTTTGCAGCGCTATTACCACTCATTACTGCAAGTTCTGCACTTGGCCATGCAGCAATAAGTCTAGGGTCATAAGCTTTACCACACATGGCATAATTACCAGCTCCATAAGAGTTTCCTATTACAATTGTAAATTTAGGAACCACAGAGTTAGAAACAGCATTTACCATTTTTGCTCCATCTTTTATAATACCTCCATGCTCACTCTTACTACCCACCATAAAACCAGTTACATCTTGTAAGAAAACAAGCGGAATTTTCTTTTGGTTACAATTTGCAATAAATCGGGTCGCTTTATCTGCACTATCAGAATAAATTACACCACCAAACTGCATTTCGCCTTTTTTAGTTTTTACTAGCTTACGTTGGTTTGCTACAATACCTACTGCCCAACCATCTATTCTTGCATAGCCTGTAAGTATTGTCTGTCCGTACCCTTCTTTATATTCATCAAATACAGAGTCATCTACAATCCTCTTAATAATTTCTCGCATATCATATTGATCTGCTCTTGACCTTGGTAAGATTCCAAATATTTCTTCGGTATCTTCTTTAGGGACTGTAGGTTCTATTCGGTTATATCCCGCTTTTTCATAGTCTCCAATTTTATCAAAAATGCCTTTAATTTTAGTTAAAGCATCTTTATCATCTAAGGCTTTATAATCTGTTACTCCAGATATTTCGCAATGTGTTGTGGCACCTCCTAGAGTTTCATTATCTATACTTTCTCCTATAGCCGCTTTTACAAGATAACTACCTGCAAGAAAAATACTTCCTGTTTTATCTACGATCATAGCTTCATCACTCATAATAGGTAAGTAAGCCCCGCCAGCCACACAGCTCCCCATAACGGCAGCTATTTGAGTAATACCCATACTACTCATAACCGCATTGTTTCTGAAAATACGGCCAAAATGCTCTTTGTCTGGAAAAATCTCGTCTTGCATAGGTAAATACACCCCTGCGCTATCAACAAGATAGATGATAGGGAGGTTATTTTCCATAGCAATCTCTTGTGCTCTTAAGTTTTTCTTACCTGTAATAGGAAACCAAGCACCCGCTTTTACAGTAGCATCATTTGCTACGATAATACATTGCTTTTTAGAAACGTATCCTATTTTTATAACAACGCCTCCAGAAGGGCAACCACCGTGTTCTGGGTACATACCTTCACCAGCAAAAGCAGCAATCTCTATAC
>CAZJRA010000348.1:0-1917 GCA_964548335.1 uncultured Flavobacteriaceae bacterium
ATGTCTTCCTTCCCTTTCCATTTTAAACAATTTACAGTCGCTCAAAATCGATGTGCTGCGAAAATAGGCACAGACGGAGTTTTATTAGGCGCTTGGACTTCTTTAAATTATGATCCAAACAGCATACTCGACATAGGTACTGGCACAGGTATTATTGCACTTATGCTTGCGCAACGAAGCTTTGCACAAACTATAGATGCCCTAGAACTAGATGATAATGCTTATGAACAAGCTTCAGAAAATTTTGAAACTAGCGATTGGGGAGATCGTCTATTTTGTTACCATGCACATCTTCATGAATTTGCTTTAGAAATAGATGAACAATATGATCTTATTGTTTGCAACCCTCCTTTTTACAAAAATGCTTTTCAAACACAAGATGAGGCGCGTAACAAAGCGCGTTTTGAGGATGCAATGCCTTTTAATCTTTTAGTAGGCGCAGTCATTAAATTACTCTCTCCTACAGGAACATTTAATGTTATCCTCCCTTTTGAAGAAGAAGAGAGTTTTATTTACCTATGCGCACAAGGTGATTTAATTCCTACCCGAATAACCCATGTAAAAGGCACTCCTACTACTAACATAAAACGAAGTCTTTTAGAATTCCGCTTTCGCGAAAGCGTAACAGCAACAAAACCACAGACAAACATTCTTACTATCGAAGAAGCACGTCATATATACACCCAGGAGTATATAAACCTTACTAAGGACTTCTATCTAAAAATGTAAAAAATGATTACTTTTAGCTATTAAAGGATTAATTACCTTTTTAAAACTAAAATAGCAGCTATGAAGCCTGATCTTTTTGAAGCTCCCGATTATTACAATATAGATGATCTTTTAACCGAAGAGCATAAACTAATACGAGACACTGCCCGTGCATGGGTAAAGCGCGACATTTCTCCTATTATAGAAGAGGCTTCTCAAAAGGCTGAATTTCCAAAATCTATTATATCAGGTTTAGCAAAAATAGGCGCTTTTGGGTCATATATCCCAAAAGAGTACGGAGGCCTAGGCTTAGATCAAATATCTTACGGCCTTATTATGCAGGAGATTGAACGAGGAGATTCTGGAGTACGCTCTACAGTCTCTGTACAATCATCTCTTGTCATGTCCCCTATCTGGAAATACGGAACCGAAGAGCAATGCAAAAAATACCTCCCTAAACTAGCTACTGGAGAATGGATTGGCTCTTTTGGACTTACAGAACCAAACTATGGTTCTAATCCGGGAGGAATGGTAACCAATTACAAGGACATGGGAGACCATTACCTTTTAAATGGTGCAAAACTATGGATTACAAACGCTCCTTTATGTGATGTTGCCATCGTTTGGGCAAAAAATGAGGAAGGACGTATTCATGGTCTTATTGTAGAGAGAGGTATGGAAGGTTTTTCTACACCAGAAATCCATAACAAATGGTCACTAAGAGCAAGTGTTACTGGAGAACTTATTTTTCAAGATGTCAAAGTACCTAAAGAAAACCTATTACCTAATAAATCAGGATTAGGCGCTCCTTTAAGCTGCTTGGATTCTGCACGCTTTGGTATTGCTTGGGGAGCCATTGGCGCCGCTATGGATTGTTATGATACCGCGCTACGTTATGCAAAGCAACGACTCCAATTTGGAAAACCCATTGCTGCTTTTCA
The DNA here is from genome assembly GCA_964548335.1 of uncultured Flavobacteriaceae bacterium. Lineage (GTDB taxonomy): Bacteria > Bacteroidota > Bacteroidia > Flavobacteriales > Flavobacteriaceae > Dokdonia. The sequence goes on from CAZJRA010000348.1 coordinate 1,650, forward strand.
ACTACAGCAAAAAAAGCTAGCAGAGATGATTACAGAAATCACAAAGGCGCAGTTACTAGCACTTCGCTTAGGTCAGCTTAAAAATGAAGATAGAGCTACCTCAGCTCAAATCTCTATGGCAAAGCGTAACAATGTAGATATGGCCATAAAGATTGCACGTGAAGCACGTCAAATACTTGGGGCTATGGGAATCTCTGGAGAGTATAGCATTATGCGACACATGATGAACTTAGAAAGTGTTATTACCTACGAAGGCACACACGACATC
>CAZJRA010000349.1:0-1915 GCA_964548335.1 uncultured Flavobacteriaceae bacterium
CATTCCACGTATCCAAAAAGTTCCAATTAATCCGCTTACGAGTGCTCCTATCAACAACAAATTAGTATCCTTTGTTCCTGTAATTAAAAATGCAAGCGCAATCCCTGGCAAGGCTGCGTGTGAAATAGCATCTCCTAAAAGACTCTGTTTCCTAAGCACTGCAAAACTTCCTAACATTCCACAAATCGCCCCCAAAATAGCAGTCCCCAACGTAATGGTACGAAGGGTATAATCTGTAAAGACAAGTGTGAAATATTCTGATAATTCCATTATTGATTCACCGCTACTTTATAATTAATCCCATACGTCTTGGTAAGGTTATCATCATTAAAAATATCCTTTACAGGGCCCGTCGCGATTTTCTTTACGTTTAAAAAGGTAACCCAATCAAAGTATTCTGGCACCGTTTGTAAATCGTGATGCACTACAATTACCGTTTTATTTGCTTTACGGAGTTCTTTAAGAATATTTATAATAGCAATCTCGGTTGTAGCATCTACCCCTTGAAAAGGTTCATCCATAAAATAGATAGCAGCATCTTGCACTAGCGCTCTTGCTAAAAACACACGTTGTTGTTGTCCTCCACTTAGCTGACTTATCTGTCGCCCTTTAAAAGAGAGCATACCTACTTTTTCTAAGGCTTCTAAAGCTTCCTTTTTTTCTTTCTTTCTTGGGCGTTTTATCCAACCTAATTTCCCGTAGGTTCCCATCATTACCACATCTAAGGCTGTGGTAGGGAAATCCCAATCTACACTCCCTTTTTGTGGTACGTAAGCTACTTTTTTACGTTGCTTATCGTAGGGTTTGTCATAAATAGTAACACTACCTGCTATAGGATCTATAATTCCCAAAATAGACTTAATAAGGGTAGACTTACCCGCGCCATTAGGCCCCACAATAGCCATCAAAACACCTTCTGGAATCTTAAGGTCTATATCCCATAAAACAGGCTTATAATTATAAGCTACCGTAAGGTCGTCTACCTGTACTGCTATTGTTGATGTATCCATATTATTTTAATGCCGTTACTATTGTAGATACGTTGTATTGAAACATTCCTATATACGTACCTGCTAGAGTACCTGTATCGCCAAGCGCATCACTATATAAAGAACCTCCTATAATTACTTCGTGTCCTCTTGCTCGTACAGCCTCTTGCAAAGCCTCTATCGTACGTTGTGGTACGGAGCTCTCTACAAAAATTGCTTTTATCTTTTTTTCGATAATGAATTGAGAAAGCTTTTGCACATCTTGCACCCCTGCTTCTGTAGCTGTAGATAAACCTTGAAGACCTACTACATTAAAATCATAACGCTGCCCAAAATAATTAAAGGCATCGTGAGCTGTTACGAGGATACGTTTTTCTTTAGGTAGTGTTTCTATACTAGCTTTTACCTCAACATCTAGAGCGTCTAATTTTTTTATATACGCAGCCCCATTTGCATTAAACTGCTCTTTGTGTTGCGGTAGCTTTCGCGAAAGCGTATCCACAACCACTTGAGTAAATTGCTTAAAGTATTGAATATTAAACCAAACATGTGGGTCATAATTAGATGCAAAATAATCAGACCCTATAAGCCCTGAAGCATCTAGTTTTTCACCTAGAGCAACTTGAGTTATTTTATCTGAACCCATTTTTTCAAAAACCTCTACAAGCTTTCCTTCAAGATGTAAACCGTTGTAAAAAATAATATCTGCATTTGCGAGTTTAGTAACATCGCCTTCGCTGGCTTTGTATAAATGTGGGTCTACACCGCTACCCATTAAACCTTTTAGGTTAATGTGATCGCCGCCTATGTTTTTAACCAAATCGGTTATCATGGATGTGGTGGTTACTACGTTTAGTTTTCCGTTGGTTTGTTTTTCGTTTTTAGGGGGTTAAAGTCTTTTAATTAATATCATAAAAATTTTTCTA
>CAZJRA010000350.1:0-1902 GCA_964548335.1 uncultured Flavobacteriaceae bacterium
AAGAGAAGTATGGGCTCAATTTGACAATCCTGTAATTTTATTTTCAGGTGGAAAAGATAGTATACTTGTAACTCACTTGGCAAGAAAGGCATTTTATCCTTCTAAAATACCTTTTCCTTTAATGCACGTAGATACAGGTCATAACTTCCCTGAAACAATACAGTTTAGAGATGATTTGATCAAAGAATTGGGAGTACAACTTATTGTAGGTTCTGTACAAGAAGCTATAGATGATGGAAGAGTAGCAGAAGAAAAAGGAAAGAATGCGACTCGTAATACTTTGCAAATTACTACACTTTTAGATGCAATAGAGTCTAATAAAGTAGATTGTGCTATCGGAGGAGGAAGAAGAGATGAAGAAAAGGCAAGAGCAAAAGAGCGTTTCTTTTCACATAGAGATGATTTTGGACAATGGGATCCAAAAAATCAAAGACCAGAGCTATGGAATATTCTTAATGGTAGGCATTTTGAAGGAGAGCATTTTAGAGCATTTCCAATAAGTAACTGGACAGAAATGGATGTATGGAATTATATTTTACGTGAAAACATACAAATACCATCTTTATACTTAGCACATCATAGAGACGTGGTATGGAGAAGTGATAGTTGGATTCCTGTTTCAGAACACCTTAAATTAGAAGAAGGTGAAAAGGTAGAGAATAAGAAGATTAGGTTTAGAACATTAGGAGATATAACGATTACAGGAGGTATGGAAAGTGATGCCGATACTCTAGATAAAATTGTAGCAGAGGTTGCGGCAATGAAGCAAACTGAAAGAGGTAATCGTACAGATGATAAGCGTAGTGAGAGTGCTATGGAAGATCGTAAGAGACAAGGATATTTTTAGGTCTCAATAACGGTTTTAAATTTTCACAATAAGATAATAATTTTAAAAGAATACAATAATGGCTATAGATAATAATCAATTACTTAGATTCTCAACTGCAGGAAGTGTAGATGATGGAAAAAGTACATTAATAGGTAGGTTACTTTACGATAGTAAAGCAATTTTTGAAGACCAATTAGAAGCTGTTGAGAGCACTAGTAAGAAAAAAGGGCATAAGGGAGTAGATTTGGCTCTTTTTACAGATGGATTGAGAGATGAAAGAGAGCAAGGTATTACAATAGATGTTGCATATAGATATTTTACAACACCTAAAAGAAAATTTATAATAGCAGATACACCAGGCCATATACAATATACACGTAATATGGTTACGGGAGCATCTACTGCAAACGCTGCTTTAATTTTGATAGATGCTAGGCATGGAGTAATTGAACAAACAAAACGTCATTCTTTTATAGCTTCATTATTGCAGATTCCTCATGTAATTGTGTGTGTAAATAAGATGGATTTAGTAGATTACTCAGAGGAGGTGTTTAACAATATTGTACAACAGTTTGAAGAGTTTTCTTCAAAATTATATGTAAAAGATGTACGCTTTTTACCTATTAGTGCTTTAGATGGAGATAACGTGGTGAATAGGAGTACTAAAATGGATTGGTTTAAAGGAGCTCCTTTATTACACACTTTAGAGACAATGCATATAAGTAGTGGTGTAAATAAAGTTGATGCACGTTTTCCTGTACAAACGGTGCTAAGACCTCAAAGTAAGGAATTTATAGATTACAGAGGATATGCAGGTCGTGTTGCTAGTGGTATATATAGACCAGGAGATGAAGTAACTGTACTACCTAGTGGATTTACTTCTAAAATTAAATCAATAGACACATTGGATGGCTCTTTGGAAGAAGCGCACGCTCCTATGTCAGTATCAGTTACATTAGAAGATGATGTAGATGTGAGCAGAGGCGATATGATTGTAAAAACTAATAATAAACCTACGCCTTTACAGGAGTTTGATGCTATGTTATGTTGGTTAAATAATAACGAAGCTAAAC
>CAZJRA010000351.1:0-1887 GCA_964548335.1 uncultured Flavobacteriaceae bacterium
CATTAATAGATTTTTGGTGCGCATCTTATGGAAACCTCTTCAAATTTTCGGCATTTCTGACCCTACGAGTCCTGCAAAAAATTACAAGGAGCTTATAAAAGTAGAGCGACGCATGAAGAATTGGATTTCTAACAATAATAATCTTATGACAATTACGGGGCACACGCACAGACCTCGATTCCCTATTCCTGGAGAAATCCCATTCTTTAATGATGGTAGTTGTGTACACCCTAGAAGTATTACAGGAATGGAAATAGAAAATGGAGCAGTATCATTAATTAAATGGCATATCGCCACCCACAGTGACGGTACATTACGCGTGATGAGAGTATTGCTAGAAGGTCCTAAAAAATTAATAGATTATCGTAAGTAATACGCGCTACTCTTCTGGTGCGAGGATTACTTTAAGTCCATCTAGTTCTGGATGAATATGTAGTTGACACCCTAGTCTACTGTTGCCTTTTACATTAAATGCTTCTGCAAGCATTGCGTCCTCATCGTCACTCATTTCAGGAAGTTCGTGATTAGATTCTATATAACATTGACAAGATGCGCACATCGCCATTCCTCCACAAATACCTATCGTTCCTTCTGGCGCAAGTTCGTAAGACCGAACTATTTCCATTAAGTTCATATTCATATCTGTAGGGGCGTCTACTTCGTGAGTAGTCCCTTCCCTATCTGTGATATGTATTCTAATATCTTGATCCACTATTCAATTGCCTTTACAACAGCCTTAGGCGCTTCTTTTTTACTTCCGTCAAAACCTGTAACACCACCTACCGTAGTATATTTCATCACATAGCGTTTCTCTGGAAAAATACGTTGATAAGCACTCTGACACATTAATGTTGCTTCGTGAAAACCACAAAGGATTAGTTTTAATTTGCCAGGATACGTATTTACATCTCCTATAGCATAAACACCTGGAATATTAGTTTGATAATCCAAACTGTTATCCACCTTAATTGCATTTTTTTCTATTTCTAGACCCCAGTCTGCAATAGGTCCTAATTTAGGTGCTAATCCAAATAAAGCAATAAAGCTATCTACTTCAAGCCTTGTTATCTCTTCTCCTTTTTTTATACGGACAGCATCTAATCTATCTTCACCTTCTAGAGCAACAATCTCAGCCGGCGTAATTAACTTTATCTTACCGCTATTCTTAAGCTCTTGTACTTTTTCTACACTATCAAGTGCTCCTCTAAACTCGTTACGACGATGTACAAGAGTTACTTCGCTAGCTACATCTGCAAGAAAAATACTCCAATCTAATGCGCTATCTCCTCCCCCTGCTATAACTACTTTTTTACCTCTATATACTTCTGGGTCTTTTATCATATACGCCAGACCATTATCCTCATAAAAAGAAAGATTTTCTAGCTGTGGTTTACGCGGTTCAAAACTCCCTAGTCCTCCTGCAATAGCTACAATAGGTGCGTGGTGTTTTGTTCCTTTATTAGTCGTTACGATAAAAGAGCCATCTTCTAATTTCTCTATCGTATCTGCTCTTTCTCCTAAAGTAAATCCAGGTTGAAAAGGTTCTATTTGTTTCATTAAATTACCTACAAGATCCCCGGCTAGTACTTCAGGAAAAGCAGGTATATCGTAAATAGGTTTTTTAGGATATATCTCTGCACATTGCCCTCCTGGTTGTGGAAGAGCATCTATAAGGTGACACTTCAACTTAAGCAGTCCTGCTTCAAAAACAGTAAAAAGACCTGTCGGTCCTGCACCTATTATAAGTATATCTGTTGTAATCATGTAATCTTGTTAGTGTCTTTGTCATTCGGCAAAGCAAATTCGTAAAAGTATTATGCTTCTACATTAATCACACTCTCTATTTGAGGAGCATGTTTTTTAATAGTCATCTCCACTCCACTCTTA
>CAZJRA010000352.1:0-1872 GCA_964548335.1 uncultured Flavobacteriaceae bacterium
GTGGACACTGGGGCAAATAATGATATAGAAGGTTTTAAATTTGCAATCACAGCTCCTATTAATTTGATATTACTAAGGGTATTTTTAGGTTTATATCAATAATAAATGAAATTATATTAAGATAGATAAGCTTCTCATAATTGAGAGGCTTTTTTTATAAAGTGAACAGTGTTTTTTATATCAGATGTGATATAACTATGGATTGTTTATTTTTGATAACTGTAGAGAATACTTTTAATGAATATACTTGTAACTGGCGCTGCTGGATTTATTGGGTCGCATATGGCGGAACTTTTGGTGAAGCAGGGTCATGAAGTATGGGGTATTGATTCTTTTACAGACTATTATCAACCTTCTTTAAAAATGATGAACAAAGATGCTATTGTAGCCACGGGTGTTCATTTTATTCAAGGAGATCTTTTGGATAATTTAGATACTCTTTTACCAAAGAATATAGAAGTTGTTTATCATTTTGCAGCACAACCTGGGATTGCAGAGCATACTTCTTTTCAATTATATGAGCGTAATAATGTATTAGCTACACAAAAATTAGTAGACTGGTCGTTGTCTTTAAAGAAACAATTAAAAATATTTGTAAATATCTCTACTTCATCTGTTTATGGGTTAGAGGCTGTTGGTGACGAGAGTGCCATTGCAGAACCAGCTTCAAATTATGGAGTAACCAAACTCGCAGCAGAACAAATTGTACTAGCCGCGAATAGGATATATGAAATGCCTGCTTGTTCTATGAGATTATACTCTGTATACGGGCCAAGAGAACGACCAGAGAAATTATACACAAAACTTATTAAAGCAATTCTAGAAGGTAAGCCTTTTCCTTTATTTAAGGGAAGCGAGAAGCATTTAAGAAGCTTTACCTATGTGGATGATATTGTGATAGGTTTATCACGAATATTAAGTCGTATAGAAGTTTGTAATGGCCAGATTATTAATTTAGGGAACGATGAAGTTTATAGTACTGCAGATGGGATTGCTCTTGTAGAATCTCTTTTAAGTAAGAAAGTCATTATTGAAATGAAAGAGAGTAGATCTGGGGATCAATTAAAGACTTCTGCAAACATTTTGAAAGCAAAACGAATACTTGATTATCAACCAACCACTTCATTTAAAAATGGACTTAAAGGGCAAATAAAATGGTATAAGGAGAACTGTCCCAATAGTTATAACTCTTAGGTATAAGTTTGGTAAGGAATTCTAATTTGTAATTAACCAAGCTGTGTTTTTTTCAAGGAGTAGAATTATAAAATTTTGATAATTAAAATAGTATTTTTACGGTATTGTTATGAAAACAAAATCACCTTCTATTTCAGTTATCATTAGTACTTATAATGCAGTAGAATGGCTTACAAAAGTATTATGGAGTTATGCTATTCAAACGACTAATGATTTTGAACTTATTATTGCAGATGATGGTTCTGATTTAGAAACAAAATCGTGTGTAGATAGATTTACCAAAGACTTTCCAGTATCTATAATTCATGTATGGCATGAGGATAACGGTTTTCAGAAATCAAAAATTCTTAATAAAGCGATTAAAGAGTGTAATGCAGATTATATCCTTATGAGCGATGGCGATTGTATAGCAAAAAGAGATTTTGTGCAAACGCATATAGATAATAGGGAAATAGGGTACTTTTTGTCTGGAGGATATTTTAAGTTGTCATTAAGTATTTCTCAACAAATCACAAAAAGCGATATAGAGTCTCAAAATTGCTTTAATATAGATTGGCTTAAGGAAAGAGGTTTGAAATCTTCTTTTAAGAATAATAAGCTCACTTCAAAAGGCTTAAAAGAGAAGTTTCTAAATTATATAACCCCAACCAATGCTAGTTGGAATGGCCATAATGCAAG
>CAZJRA010000353.1:0-1869 GCA_964548335.1 uncultured Flavobacteriaceae bacterium
GAGGTATACCGTCCTTTCTTGGTGCGCTCTGGTCAGCAAGAAGGATTGAGTTTTGTAAATAGTGACCTTGTAAAGAATGTAAAGTTTAGTGCAGGGGGTTTTGAAGCTCAGTATGGAGATAAATTATCTTCTGTATTAGATATTACCTACAGACGCCCTACAAGTTTTGATGCAAGCGCAGATGCAAGTTTATTAGGAGGTAGCGTATCTGCCGGTGGAGTTTCTAAAGATGGTAGGTTTACAGCATTAGGAGGTATTCGATACAGAGATAACAGTCTATTAGTAGATGCGAGACAAACGCAGACTAATTTTCGCCCTAGATTTTTTGATGCACAAACCTATCTTACGTATCAAGTAAATTCTAAACTACAAATAGGGGCATTGGGGAGTATTGCCATAAACGATTATGACTTCCAACCGCTTACTCGTCAAACTAATTTTGGAACAATACAAGACCCTGTTACTCTTTTAATATTTTTTGACGGGCAAGAACAAGACAGGTACGAAACGTATTTTAGTGCTTTAAAAGGAACGTATGAGGTAAATGATGCTGTTACCTTTAAACTTATCGGGTCTGTTTATCATACCCAAGAGCAAGAATTTTTTGACATTTTTGCAGATTATAGATTAGGGACTCCTAACAATAATATTGGTGAAGAAGATCTTGGTGAAGTTGAATTTACTCAAGGAGTAGGTAGCCAACTTACGCATGCACGAAATGAACTAGATGCTCTTTTTGCAAATCTTGAATACAAGGGAACTTATCTTAAAGAAGATACCCAAATAGATTGGGGTATTAAATACACTCACGAAGACATTAGAGACCGCCTTGAGGAATTTGAGGTGATAGACTCCGCAGGCTTTTCTATACGCCCTCCTATCCCTGATTTTTCAAATCAACAACCTTTTGAGCCTTTTAGTTCACCTATAGAACCCTTTATTAGTATTCGAGCTAGAAACAATGTACAGATAGACCGTGTTTCTGGATTTGCTCAATATAGTAAGCGTACAAATTGGGGCAATAATGAAGTAAGGATTAACGCAGGGATAAGAGCACATCAGTGGACAGTAAGCGGAGAAGGTATTGAAAATAATTCTCAAGTTACGGTAAGTCCTAGAGCACAAATAAGCATTAAACCCGATTCTGGAAAAGATATTGTTTACAGACTCTCTGGAGGGGCATATAATCAACCTCCTTTTTACAGAGAACTTAGAGATTCTATAGGGCAAGTTAGACCCAATGTAAAAGCACAAAAGTCGTTTCATCTTGTTGCAGGACAAGACTGGAGCTTAAAGCTATGGGATAGACCTTTTAAACTAGTGACAGAGGCTTATTACAAAGGAGCAACAGATGTAAACCCTTATACGCTAGAAAATGTAAGAATACGTTACCGTGCAACAAATAATGCTGTTGCTAGGGCTTATGGTTTGGATACACGTCTTAACGGAGAATTTGTGCCTGGAACTGAAAGCTGGATAAGCATAGGGCTCCTTAGAAATGAAGAAAACATAGATAATAGAGGATACATACCTCGACCTACAGACCAACGATTTAAAGCTGCTTTTCTTTTTGAAGACTACGCACCTCAAATACCTAGCATGAGATTGTATCTTAATATGATATATCAAACAGGACTTCCTGGAGGGTCACCTAGCTTTGCAGACCCTTTTATCTTTGCAGAATTACCTAGGCTTAGAGACTTTTTTAGAGCAGATGTTGGTTTTTCGTATGTCTTTACAGACGCAAAGAAGAGATTTGAAAAAGGCCATTGGCTTAATCCTTTTAAAGAGTTAAGCGCGGGCCTAGAAATCTATAATATTTTTGATAGACAAAATTGTTCATTTTACAAAGTTGCAAGACTTCACCCC
>CAZJRA010000354.1:0-1864 GCA_964548335.1 uncultured Flavobacteriaceae bacterium
ATACATCTATTTGTATCAAAATACAGAGCGCCTCCTTGAGAATATTAAAAAGAGAGGGCGTGACTTTGAAAAAGGCATTAAAGCTGAATACTTAGAAAAAATTAATCAGGGGTATCTAGATTTTATTAAAAATCAACAACATCTTACCGTAAAAGTGATTGATATTTCTGAACTAGATTTTGTAGAAAGTAGAGAAGACTACCTTACGGTTATTAGTCAGTTTTAGGAGTGATGTTTTCTATATAGGTATCTAAGAATTGCAATCTTTTTTGAGTCCAGTTATTCATGTATTCTATTCTTTGAGTACCGTAATCTAGAGAAGGCCAAGCTATTTTTTCACGTTCATAAACTCCACTCGTTATTAATTTTTGGTAGTGTTTCTTTTGCCATTTCAGTAAGGCGTTTGTCTCTAATTCGTTATTTCTAAGTTCTTTCCATCGGGCCTTAAATCGTCCTATAAAGTTTTCTGGATTTTTTGCTAAGAGCTTCCTTAATAAGCCATTATCTAAAAAATCTGTAGTAACGTCAAGTTCTTCTCCATTAAAAATAGTTCCAAAAGTACCATCTAAATCCCAAGGGATGTAAAAGTAAGGCTCTCCTCTATCGTATCTAGCGAGGTATATGTTTTTACCTAGGTTGTCGGGCGCGCGTAGTGCATTTATAAACAAAAAGTAATCTATAATGTTAGGTAGGTTAATTTGGGTTTCTACTGCTTTCGCGAAAGCATCATCATCTCCCTGTATAATTGCATCTGTAAATTCACATAGGTTATCCCAAGGAGTATCGTTAGGATACGGATATTCTATATCATGGCCTCCCCAACTTTTTAAATAATTTTTTACGACAGGAATAGAATCAAAAGTAACAGCTCCTTGATAGGCAGAACCTTGAAAAAGTTCTCCTCGTATTCCTGTTTGGTCTTCTTTTGCAAGCTGGAGTAGTTTTCTATCTACTTGCTCTGTAAGTAAGTAAACACCTTTATAATGACCGTTTATGAAAACCTCACAGTGTTGGGTGTCTATACCAGATTGCGCCTTAGGCGCTTTGTTTAGATAGCTAGGAGTATGTATTTTTTTCCATAACGCAAATGAGAGATGGGAGCGTAATCGCAAAGGCTCATTATATAAAGCATCTAGAATCCAATCGTCATCAGTGCGCATATTGCCTAGTTGTACATTTCTGTTCAGACCCTTTTGATAATTTGTGTAAAAATTAATATCATAAGATTCTTTAGCAAAATACCTAGAGCTACTACCTCTTATTTCAATTCCAGCATAACTGTTAAGTGTTTTTGCACTATCTGCATAGTCTATAGAAGCAAATCTTTTAGGCTCGTTCACAATACCATTAGGTGCATCTATCTGTATTAATGGTAAAGGTGTGTTATAGGCAGTATATGAAGTGTTTGTATCTGGGTGCTTAAGTGTATATTGGCTATCTGTCTTGAGTAAGGTAAATTCACGATTGTCCCATACAAAAGTTTGCCCGTGTGTAAAGAGATTGTCCTTTATTTCAAAAACAGCAATTTTTAAGGTTTCATCTAGAGCTAGACGCTCTTTTTTTAATTGATATTGGCTAAACAGGCTAGTGTATAGGAAGAGTAAGCAAAGAGTGAAATATGTTTTCATGACAGTATGGGAAGTTGCTTAGTTTTGATATCAAAGGTAATAAAGTATTACAAAAAAGAAGAGTGCTTAGTTTACTTCCTTTAAGTGATTTGAGATAGCTTCTGTCTCACGACTGATTTAATTATTAGAGTTCAAGGAGTTTTTCGTTAATAATAGTACAAATGGTAAATACTAAAAAGACTGATAAGTACTAATAAATCTTTTTTGTTTTAATGAGAGCTTACAATATTTATAGA
>CAZJRA010000355.1:0-1862 GCA_964548335.1 uncultured Flavobacteriaceae bacterium
AATTATTACAGGTGTATTGGCTGTATTACTAGTTGCTACCGCAGGATTTGCGTATAAGTTTTATAGCGATGGGGAAGAGGTTAAAACAGAACTAACCAATGAAAAAATAGCTCTTAATAAAGAAAAAGACGTAGTTCTTGCAGATTTACAAGAAATGGTTGATAGGTATGATGGAGTTATTGAAGATAATGATTTAAAGGATACTGAATTAAATGATGCAAGAGACAAGATAAAATCTTTGATGAATGACATTCGTTCAAAAAAAGCTACAATTGCAAGTTTGAGTAGGTTTCGTACTGAGGTTTTGAAATTGCGTGAAGAGCGTAATTTCTTATTTGCTCAAAACGATTCTTTACGTATTGATAATGGTTTGTTAGTAAGACGAGTAGACAGTACAAACTATGCTTTAGTTAAACAAAAAGGGATAAGAGATTCTCTTTTTATGGAGAATGATAAACTTGCAAAGCGCATTAAAAAAGGATCAGCTCTTAATGTAGATGGATTAAAAGCTGTAGGTGTTATACAACGCTCTTCTGGTAAATTAGTTGAGAATTCAAAAGCGAGGCGAGTAGATAAAATAAGAGTGTGTTATACAATTCCTACAAATAAGTTGACAGGAAAAGGGAATAAAAAACTGTTTGTACAAGTATTAGATCCTTCAGGTGTAGTATTAGGTGCTAATAAAGAGTATAGATTTTCTAAAGGTAAAAGACTTACGTATAGTACGATATCAAAATTTCATTACGATAAGACGGAATTAGATGTTTGTGAGAATATAGACCCTTCTGAAGATAAATTTGAACCAGGGGATTACAAGGTTAGTATATATGATAAAACTCAATTACTCACTGAAACAGTTGTAAACTTAAAATAGTAGAATTTTAACTACTTCTAATATAAGTCCGTAGAGAATGAGTTTTCTACGGATTTTTTTATTATTTAGATTGAATATTTTAATTTAAAATGAACCACTGATTAAGATTCATAAAGAAATGTTTCCTTTAATAATTTTGTATTTTTAAAACGAATTGGATGTACTAGTTTTAGTACGTTCATACTTTAAATTTCAAGTATAGCAAATGAATACAAAAAAGAAAGGTGTAAACACAATATGTACACACGTGGGAGAGATACAAGACGAACAGTTTAAAGGAGCTGTTTCTCCTATATATCTCTCATCTTCTTATGCTTTTATGGATCTAGATGTAAAACGATACCCTCGTTATTTTAACACCCCTAATCAAGAAGCATTAAGCAAAAAAATTGCTGCTTTAGAAGGAACAGAGAGTGCTATGATTTTTGGAAGTGGTATGGCAGCTGTAAGTACTACGCTATTAGCTTTTTTAAAGAATGGAGATCATGTAGTATTACAAAAAGCGTTATACGGAGGTACCTATAATCTTATTGTTGAGGAATTTAGTAAATATGGTGTTAGATATACTTTTACAGATGGGTTAGAAGAAAATGCTTTTGCGAAAGCTATAACTCCAGAAACAAAAGTAATTTATATAGAAACGCCATCTAATCCTTTAATGACTATTACAGATATGCAGATGGTGTCTAAATTAGCTAAAGAAAAAGGTATTGTGACAATGATTGATAATACGTTTGCTTCTCCTATTAATCAAAATCCAAAAGATTTTGGATTCGATATTATGATTCACAGCGCTACAAAGTATATGGGTGGTCATAGTGATATTTGCGCTGGTGCTGTTGCTGCAAGTCAAGAACATATAGATAAGATATGGAATTTAGCAAAAAACTTTGGAGGTAGTTTGAGTGATATGACTGTTTGGATGCTGGAGCGTAGTATGAAGACAATGGCTATACGAGTAAGGTCGCATAATGAGAACGCTTATGAG
>CAZJRA010000356.1:0-1860 GCA_964548335.1 uncultured Flavobacteriaceae bacterium
ACAGTCCTAATAATAGAACTAATGAGATAATCACGGCTGTTGAAGATCCAGAGGCGTCAACATTTGGTTGGCATGATATAGATGGAGTAGAAGGAGCAGAATTTACGATTACACGAGGAAATAATGTTTGGGCTCAAGATGATTTAGATGGGGATAATCAAACTTTTGGAACATCTCCAGATGGCGGTAGTGATTTAATTTTTGATTTCGAATATAATTTTACTGAAGAACCAATAACAATGCTTGAGGCTGTTACTACAAACCTTTTTTACTTAAATAATGTAATTCATGATGTAATGTATCATTATGGTTTTGATGAACAAAGTGGAAATTTTCAAGAATTTAATTACACGGGAGAAAATTTTGGAAATGATGCGGTTAGAGTAGATGTGCAAGATAGTTCTACATTTAATAATGCAAGTTTTTTTACGCCACCAGAAGGAGGTATTTTAACTCCATCAATGAGTATGAACTTATGGTTTGCTCCTTTAACAGATGAGAGACTTAGACTTGTAGGAGGAAATTTAGATGGGAAATATATAGGAACTCCTGCATTTTTTGGAGCAGAAATACCAGAAACTGGAGAAACCCCTGTAACAGCAAGTTTAGTAGTTATAGAAGATGATAATTTTGGAGAGTCTACAGATATAAATGATGGTTGTGACACGATAATTAACGGAACAGAATTAAATGGAAATATAGTTTTAATACGTAGAGGTACGTGTGATTTTGTAATTAAAGCGTTAGCTGCACAAAATGAAGGAGCGATAGGCGTGGTTTTAGTGAATACAAGTAATGCAACCCCACCTCTTGCACCAGGTCCAGGTACTTCAGGAATGGCGGAGGAAGTGACAATTCCTGTAATTATGATAACTATGGATGATGGTGAAGCTATGATTTCGGCGATACAAAATGGAGAGTCTATAAGCGCTTCTATAGTAGAAGATGATATACGTCCTATGTTTGATTCGGGGCTTGATAATGGTATTGTTGTGCATGAATATGGTCATGGAATATCAAAGAGATTAACTTCTAGCCCTTTTAATTCAGGTTGTTTAAATAATCTGGAAACAGGCGATGAAGGATGGTCAGATTACTTCGGGTTAATATTTACTATGACAGAAAATGACGAAGCAGAAAATGCTAGAGGAATTGCAACGTATGTTGATGGTCAAGAATTTGATGGGGAAGGAATTAGACCAAGACCTTATAGTACAAATTTTAGTGTAAATGATTTAACATATATAGACACTAATGATGAAAATAATATCTCTTTCCCACATGGTATTGGGACAGTATGGGCTACTATGTTATGGGATATGACTTGGTACCTGATAGATGAATACGGATTTGATTCAGACTTATATAATGGAACCGGAGGGAATAATATATCTCTACAACTAGTAACAGATGGTTTAAAATTACAACCCTGTAGTCCAGGATTTATAGATTCACGTGATGCAATCATTGCTGCAATTGATATTAATACGATGATACCAGAAGAAGATAAAGAAGAAATTACTTGTGGTATTTGGAGTACGTTTGCAGCTAGGGGATTAGGAGTAAGTGCAGACCAAGGAGAAGCGTCTAGCCGTACTGATCAAGAGGAGAGTTTTGATGCACCTGTTTTTGAAAATGGAGTTTGTGCTCAAGTGTTAAGTACAAATGAGTTTGTGACAAATAATTTTTCTGTTTACCCTAACCCTTCTAATGGTCAAATTAGCTTGCGTATGAAGGCAAACTTAGGAGAAGGACAAGTTGAGATTATAGATCTTAATGGCCGTATTGTATTTACTCAAAATAGTTTGCTAGAAGGAGTTTTAAATGTTGATGCGGGCGAATTATCTAATGGTGTATACC
>CAZJRA010000357.1:0-1859 GCA_964548335.1 uncultured Flavobacteriaceae bacterium
AAACAATATGTTTGGTTTCTTTTTTTTGTGCGATATTATTACTAAAACCTTGATTTATAGTAGAATACTTTAATTATGCTTAGATGTTCTTTAAATTGTTGTTTTGAGGGTTTTAAAAGCATTCTTAAAGGGTAGGGTGTTTGTTGTTATTGTTGGTTTTTTTTACAAAAAAAAGAGGTGATGTAGTTTTGTTGTTTGTTGTAGGTGATTAATGTTTGTTTAGGTTCTTCTAATGTGTTGTTGTGACTTAATCACATTCCTAGTATTTATAAATTTGAGGAAGAGTAGGTGTGTTTCTGTTCTCTTAAAAAGGAGAGGTAGGGTGTGTTTGTGTGAGGTAATAATAAAAAAAGCCTTCCAAATTGGAAGGCTTTTTTTATTATTGTGCGCTTTTTGATTACGAACGCTTTTCTTTAATTCTTGCTTTTTTACCAGTAAGACCTCTAAAGTAATAGATACGTGCTCTACGTACGCTACCTCTTTTGTTAACTTCTATCTTTTCGATAGCTGGTAAGTTTATTGGGAAAACACGTTCTACACCTATTGTTCCAGACATCTTGCGTATGGTAAAGGTTTGTGTTCTTCCTGTTCCTCTTAGTTGTATCACTACACCTCTAAAGAACTGTGTACGGCTTTTCTCGCCTTCCTTAATAGAGTAGTAGACTGTAATTGTGTCACCAGCGCTAAACTCTGGGAATTCATTTTTTGTGATAAATTCGTTTTGTACAAATTTTACTAAATCTTCCATTGGTATGGATTTTTATGATGTTATGCTTTGGGTAACGTTCACGAGTCTCGTCAGAGGTTAGCTAAGCGGGTTCAAATGTAAATAATTCTTTATATGTAAAAAACGCTTTTTAAAGGCGTTCCTTTTTTTGTGAAAGCAATTATTTTTTAATAACCAAAAAACTTCTGACTTAATGCAGAAGTTTAAATGATTGCTTTTTTCTGATCTATATTTATAGAGCAGCTACGTGCTTTGCTAATTTTGATTTTAAATTAGAAGCTTTATTATCATGTATAATATTACGCTTTGCTAATTTATCTATCATAGCTACAACAGTAGGGTATAACGTTTCTGCTTCTTTCTTGTTAGAAAGCTCACGCAACTTTTTTATTGCATTACGAGTCGTACGGTGCTGATATCTATTTCTCAGACGTTTTGTCTCGCTGTTTCTAATTCTTTTTAATGCTGACTTGTGATTTGCCATCTTGTTGTCTTAATTTCTTATTTATATTATTGTAGCCCGTAGGGGAATCGAACCCCTCTTACATGGATGAAAACCATGCGTCCTAGCCGATAGACGAACGGGCCTAGAACAATTGCATAAATTGCGGATGCAAAAATACAATTATTTTTAGATGCAGCAAATCTTAAACGTAATTTTTTAATTTTACCTTTAATAGGCTTTTGCAAATAGTACGCGCTGTTTAGAAGGTGAGCCTGTTAAAACACATTTTCCATCTTCTAGTTTACTGTCCATAGGTATGCAACGTATGGTTGCTTTTGTAAGTTGTTTTATTTTCTCCTCAGTCTCTGCAGTGCCATCCCAATGGGCACTTATAAAACCTCCCTTAGTTTCTAGTATTTCTTTAAATTCTTCAAAAGTGTCTGCAAGGGTATAATGCTCTTCTCTGTGCTTCTTTGCTTTTTCAAAAAGATTTTCTTGTATCTCTTTTAGTAGTGTGCTTACTTTATTTACAATACTGTCTTTTGCAACAAACTCTTTTGTAAGGGTATCTCTTCGTGCCAGCTCTACAGTTCCTTTCTCTAAGTCTTTTGGTCCAATACCTATACGTAATGGGACACCTTTAAGTTCGTACTCATTAAATTTCCACCCTGGCTTATGGGTATCTCT
>CAZJRA010000358.1:0-1844 GCA_964548335.1 uncultured Flavobacteriaceae bacterium
GCCTATAACTATATAAATATACAACCATTTACAAACAGTCCTCAGATAGCGTTTTCTGAAGATAGCTTATTCTAACAACATACGTTGATAGAAAGGGTCTTTTTGATTACTTTCAAAATAGACTTTATCAGGTGTAGTGTTAAGCGTTCTTGAGCTTTTTGTTCCTGTAATTTCCCCTAAAGCAATATCAAATAATGGTTCTCCAGGCATCCCTAGTTGACCTAGATTATCAAATGTTTCAGCAAGTTCTATATCAGGAGTAAAGCCATCAAAATAATCGGTAAGCCCTTGTGCATTTACAGAACGTAGAACAAGAGGTAACATCACATATCTATGATTTATGTTTGCTTGACCTCTTGAGAAGTTAGGGGCAGGAGCATCATATAATAAGAAGGATCCTTCAAATTTACCAGAGGTATTTGTTCCTATTTGTATCACCTCTATATATGGGTCAAGAGCACTTAAGATAAGTTCACTAGCAGAAGCGGTGCTTCCTGAAGTGAGAACAAATACTCTAGTAAGCCCAAGACTATTAATGGCATTGCCATTACTTATCGTTGAATTAAATAAACGATCTACTTCAAAATCGGCATTTCTATCTTCATTGTACCTTTGAGTAATAAAAATTTCGTCATTAAACTGGCCTGTGATCATACTTGATAAATCATTAGAAGACTCAATAGACCCTCCTCCATTGTATCGTAAGTCAAGTATCAAGTCTGTAATTCCTGCTGCTTGAAACTGTCCAAAAGCTTCATTGAGTTGAGAATCAAATTCATTGGTAAAGCCAGTGTAGTGTAAATAGCCTACTTGTTCTCCTTCTATCTCAAAAGTTCTTACCGTATGAACGGGATTTATGCTAAGTTCAACTTGAGTTAAGTCTATAGAGTTGCCATTAAGTGTGAAACTAGTACCATCGTAATCTGCAAGGTTAATGGTAAACGATGTTTGGTTAAAAATAGCCGTTAGGTTAGAAGAAGTTGTTAAAGGGGTTCCGTTTATAGCGGTAAATAGCATCCCTCGTTGTACACCTGCAGCTTGGGCAGGGCTGTTGTTTATTACAAACCGTACGACTCCAAAAAGATTTTCAGAGTTGTTAGGATCAGCTAGTATTGAGAATCGCATTCCTGAAGACAATCTAATTCCTGCCAAAGCATTTTCTAACTCTATAAAATCTGAGCGAAGTATACTAAAACGATCTTGAGGAGAAAGTAAAGCTTGAAAAGCGGCTTCTGGAGATTCAAATTGATTTAAAAACTCATCTCTTTCGGCTTGACTACTAAAACGGTCATTATCTAAATCAGGTACGTCTGCTTTGTATAAAGACCAAAAATTTAAACCTCTGTAGATAAAGTCGGAAACAGTTCCTGGTGAAGAAGCCTGTATGTTATCATCTAAATCATCGCTACACGAAATACATAAAGTCGCAATAAGAAGTAAACCCAAGAATCTTTTCATAGTTTGTTTTTTTAATATAACAAATAGTGTTCTCGTAGTGTTTTAAAATCTGAAAGGTCTTTTTGCCAAGACTGCTTAATCTCTTTAAAAGTGTATCCTTCTTCTATCTTTTTTTGCAGCGAAGTGTTTCCTGCGTGTAACGTAAAACTTTTAGTTTTAAAGAAGGCTGCTTTGTCTGGATATGCAGCATAGGCATCTACAAGCCATTCTAGATTAACACTAGACATATATGTAGTCGTCCTTAAGTCTAGACCTTGACATAATTTCCCTTTTTCTTTTGGGTTTTTAGAACCAAAGTTAGGCTGAGGAGTGTAGGCAAAAGGAAATTTTTCTTTCGAGAATTGTGAAGATCCAAAAATTTGAAATTGCATTTCTGTACCCCGCCC
>CAZJRA010000359.1:0-1844 GCA_964548335.1 uncultured Flavobacteriaceae bacterium
TCTAAGATCTATAAGCAATCCTTCTATATTTTCTTCTTTAAGTCGTTCTATTTCTCTAGCAACATCTGCAGCGGCATTAAGCTGGTTATCGTCATCTATATTAAAATCAAACTTAGGTAAGTTTATCAAACCGTAATTGCGATTATTTTTATCTACAAAAGTAGATTTAGCGTAGGTCTCTTCTAATTCAACAATGTCTCTAGTAATTACGACATTCCTGACACCTCCATCTAGCTTAGACTTAACATTAAGAATTACTTTAGTTCCCTTAGGGCCTTTTATAAGTTTTACAGCATTATCAAGTCGCATACCTGCAATACTTGTAGGTTCTTTATCTTCTTCTTGAGATACTTTTAAAATAACATCACCTGCCTGTAAATCCCCAGCTCTCCAAGCTGGACCACCAGAAATAACTTCTGTTACTTCAACCTTCCCACCTTTCTTTTGTAATCTAGCTCCAATACCTTGAAACTGTCCGCTCATTTCCTGATCAAAACGATCTTTTGCTACAGGAGGAAAATAATAAGTATGAGGATCAAACTCCTCTACGATAGCATTTAAGAAAATTGCGAAATAATCTTTACGTTCTAATTCATTTGTGAACTCAAAAAAGTCATCTATATTTTCAGATAGTTCATTTCTTGCTTTTTCTTCTAATTGTTTGTCTGACAGTATTTCTTTAGGCTCATCATCAACCTCTTCCCCTTCTTCTGATTCTTTCTCCTGTTCGCTTTTTTTATCATAAAAAGTACTTAGTGCATTAAGTTTAAACTGTCTTCTTAATCTATCTTTTAACGCTTTCTTATTTTTTACAAAAGGCTGAGCTTCGTAATCTGTATCTAAAACTTCTTCTTTATCAAAATCAAAAGGTTTAGAAAGCACGGTTTTCTGTATTTTATAAGATTCTTCTTGACGCTCTAACAATTTTTTATAGACGGTATTAAAAAAGGTAAGATCCTTATTTTTTATCATATCATCAATTTCCCTCTTATACTTAGAAAAATTCTCTATATCCTTCTTATAAAAATATCTACGATATGGATCTATTGCATCTATAAAATCATTAAACACATTTTCTGAAAATTCATCATTAAGGTCTTTTCCATCATAATGCCCTCTCTCTAATACATATCGTATTAAATCCATTAACGCTTTATCCTTATTTGGATCATCGAAAGTATTCGTAGTAAAACTACAACTAGCAGCAGAAAACAGTATTGCTAAGCCTATAAGTTTTAAATTATTTCTCATAAAATGATGTATTTGCATATTCTTATAACAATGTACATTAAAAACTATGCCAAGGTAACTAGTACAGTAACTAATGTTTTGTTAAACCCAAGAATTACTTTAGCAGTAGCAATTTACGTATTTTCGCGCAGAGAAACCAATTTTTTCGTTATGGTAAAAAGGCCCTTAATTTTAGTTACAAATGACGACGGTATTACAGCTCCTGGAATTCGTGTTTTAATAGAAGTGATGAACACCCTTGGGGATGTAGTTGTGGTTGCACCAGACAGACCTCAAAGTGGCATGGGACACGCCATTACTATTAATGACACACTATACTGTGACCAAGTTACTATTGACAAATCTGCCCCTCAAAAAGAGTACTCTTGTTCAGGAACTCCTGCAGATTGTGTAAAACTTGCAACACAACAAATTTTAGACAGAAAACCAGATTTATGCGTAAGCGGTATAAATCACGGTAGCAACTCATCTATAAACGTGATTTACAGTGGCACTATGAGCGCAGCACTAGAAGCTGGTGTAGAAGGCATTCCTGCTATTGGATTTTCATTATTAGACTACAGTAATTCTGCTTCTTTTGAGCATTGTAAATC
>CAZJRA010000360.1:0-1834 GCA_964548335.1 uncultured Flavobacteriaceae bacterium
CAGTTGTTAAGTATTATATAGAATCCTCAATTTTATCGATTGAGGATTTTTTTTGCTCTTATCGAACCTAATTATACGATTTACAATAGGTTTTCTTTTTCCTAGCTTTCGCGAAAGCGTACTTATTCTTATTTTTAAGCATAAAATTATTTTTATGTCTAAAACTAAAATTCTCATGGTATGCCTAGGCAACATCTGTCGTTCTCCCCTTGCAGAGGGAATTCTTAGGAGTAAGTTAGATACTTCTCAATATGAAGTAGATAGTACAGGCACAGGTCATTGGCATGTAGGTAATCCTCCCGACCCAAGAAGTGTAGCTGTTGCTAAAAAGAATGGTTTGAACATTTCAGCCCTTAGAGGGAGACAATTCTCTTATCAAGACTTTTTAGATTTTGATCATATCTATGTAATGGATAGTTCTAACCTAGAAAATGTACTTAGACTAGCAAAAACACAAGAAGATAAAGATAAAGTGAGCATGATATTAGACACTCTTTTTCCTGGAGAAAAAGTAGATGTTCCTGATCCTTATTACGGTATAGACGATGGTTTTGATAGAGTCTATGAAATGCTTGATGAAGCTTGCAATATAATTAGCAAACAACTAGTTTAGTATCACTACAACTTGTGCTTATCTAAAATGATAATTAACTTAAGCTATAATAGCAACTCTACTTTATAATGAACGATATCTCAAAAGGAAAATTATACTTAATCCCTACTACACTAGGTGACACAAGTGCTTTAGAAGTGTTACCTATTTCTGTAAAGAAAGTAGTAGAAATGATTGATCATTATATTGTGGAAAATGAAAAAGCTGCAAGAAAATCTATTAAAGCAATTTCGGCTACTAAATCACAGCAATCGTTACAACTCAAACAGCTTAATAAGTTTACAGAACCATCTGAAATACCTACATACTTACAACCTTGCTTAGACGGTATTAATATGGGGTTACTTTCTGATGCAGGTGTACCTGGCGTTGCAGACCCTGGCGCAGAAGTAATTAAAATAGCACACCAAAAAGGAATACAGGTAGTCCCTCTTGTAGGTCCTTCATCTATACTTATGGCTATGATGGCAAGTGGCATGAATGGTCAAAACTTTGCTTTTAACGGATACCTCCCTATTGACAAAAAAGAACGTAAAACAGCCCTAAAACGCTTAGAAAAGCTATCTTTTGAAACAGGGCAATCACAACTCTTTATAGAAACCCCTTATCGCAATGATAAAATGCTACAAGAGATTGTAAACACAATGCATCCCGAAACTCAAATATGTGTTGCTTGTGATATTACCCTTCCTACAGAGTACATCGTAACTAAAAGCGCTAAAGACTGGAAAGCACATATGCCTGAATTACACAAGCGCCCTGCTATATTTATTATTCATAAAGCCTTGTAAAATGAGGCTCGGATACGTTCAAAAGACTTAATATATATTCAGATTGCTATATGCAATATTCTTTTATTTAAGATGTGCAATCGTTTTATAAATACACATCCCCTAGTAAACAACAACTACTTTATATTAGGCTTTGGGTATTGTCGTTGTACTTTTTTTATAATAGGTTCTAGACCGTTTATTTTAATCTCATGCATTTCTGCGAGAAGCTTTCCTAACTTACCGTCAGGAAACCCTTTTTGTCGGAACCACACATAATAAGACTCCGGAATATCAACAAGATACTTTCCTTTATATTTCCCAAAAGGCATCCTATAATGAGCGAGTTCTATTAAATGGTCTTGTGGGTTTTTCATAGAAAAGTATGAAGCTCATTCTTAATCGTGAATATAAACTTTGTTGCAGGTTAAATTAGCACTATTAAAAAAGC
>CAZJRA010000361.1:0-1826 GCA_964548335.1 uncultured Flavobacteriaceae bacterium
ACCATAGTTCCAGCAAATCATAGGATACTCCATTCCTTGACTTCTTGCGTGTACCGAGATAGCCTTTGGGTATGGGTAATCAAAAGTGTATTTAGAGTATGTTTTAAGTGATTGAACCACTGCTTTTGTAGAATACTGCTCCCATAATGGGTTTCCTTCTGGTGGGTAAATAGAAATTGCCATTACATCTCTTTCAGAAAACTTTACTGCTTGCGCATCCATCAAAAATCTTCTTGAACTAGCAAATCCAAAATCACGTACATTCTCTGCTCTTAGCTTCCATGTTTTAGTAGCTGTTGATTTTCCTTTAGCAATTGCTTCAGTTTCTGCTTGTGTACGGATAATTACAGGCTTATCATAAGACGTTGTTGCTTGTTGCCATCTTTTCCACTCCTCTCCACTGTAAACTTCTTTACGATTAACAAGAACACCTGTTCCGTCTAATAAGTGATCTGCTGGTACCGTAATATCAACTTCGTAATCTCCAAAAGGCAATGCAAATTCTCCATTACCCCAGAATTGATAATTCTGCCATCCTTCTACATCATTGTAAACTGCCATTCTTGGAAAGAATTGAGCAATTACATATCCTCTATTTCCATCTGAAAACACCTCATATCCAGAACGACCTCTATCTTTAACGTGATCTTGAATTAAGTAATTCCAATCGATTGAAAACTCATAAGACTTTCCAGACTTAAGAGGCTTATCCATATTGATACGCATCATCGTCCAGTTCTTTGTATATTCAAGCGGACTCCCTTTATGAGATACTTTAGTTATTTTAAAACCTCCGTTAAAAGGCTCCTTCATATGGCTAGATAAAAATCTACCTGGTTGACTTAACACAGATAATCTATTCCCGTTTTTATCTCTTGATGGAGAACCTTCTTCTCTAATGTTTTGATCTAACTGTACCCATAGGTATTCTAAATCATCTGGAGAATTATTATAATATGTAATCGTCTCGGTACCTGTAAGTACTTGAGTATCGTCATTTATATTAATTTTCATTTTGTAGTCTGCCTCATTCTGGTAGTATTCATGCCCTGGAGCTCCAGAAGCAGTTCTATAAGAATTAGGTGTAGACATCTCATTATAGAGCTGTCTAAAACTATTAGTATTCTCGTGTCCTCCAACACGTTCTTCCTTCTCTTCTTGCGCAAAAACCTGTAGTCCGGCTAGAAAAAGCATTGATAGCAATGCGTACTTAAAACGAATCATATTATGTTTATTTTTTTAAAGTGGATAAAAGTAACCAAAATAACACTGTATAACAATAATATTTTTAGAAGTTTAACACAGTTTTAGAACTCCCTTCGTGCAGGAGTAAGCTTTTCTTTTTATTAAGGATATCTGTATGCACCATGTTTTTTTGTTCAAGAAATAAATCTATCAACAAGGAATTATCTATCTCTAAGGTTTTTATCTCAGTAACATTAGCAATTTCGATATAGGCCACCACGTAATCATCTTCATACTCTTTCCCTAAATAATGGAGTTCTTGATCAACACTGTTAATAGTAATTTTTAGCTTTTTTGAGAGGTATTTTGAGAGATAATAATCTATCTCTTTTTGTTCTGCATCTTGATTTACCTCTAAGTTTTTATCATATCGTTCTTGTAGAACAGCCTCCAAATCATCGTAAAAGAGTCTCGTAATCATCTGTACAGACTTTTCTTCTTCATTATAGGTGAGATCCGTAACACTGAGATAATACTTATGCATATATAACGAACTAAGAACGGGTATAAGCAGTAAGGTAAAAAGTTTATATAGTCTCATAGATACTTTTTTAATTAAGATAAGCACTCCTCTTTTCTTG
>CAZJRA010000362.1:0-1814 GCA_964548335.1 uncultured Flavobacteriaceae bacterium
TGTAAGATATCTTTAGTATAGTTTGCGTCTTTTCTGTTACTCTAAATCTATTGTCTGGTCGCATTCCTAATACCCAAACAATTTCATCTCTACTACATAGGATTTTAACCATTTCTTTCTGAAGCAAAGATAGCTTTTCATCTTTAAAAAATTTACTTAATTTCTTTTTACCTCCTAATCCTAACGGAAAAAAATAATCTCCTTCTTTCCAAGACCGTATATATAACGGGAATTTAAGTGTATCCTTATCAACAAAGATTTCGTTTTTCCCAGACGAAAACCGTTCTTTAACTTCTTCTAATTGAAGTTGTTCCTCTCCAATCACTACTCTATAAGCATCTTCTTTTATTAAATATTCTTGAGATTTTTTATCAATTTCATTAGAAATAAGAAATAAGATTTCTCTATCTTTTAAAATCGTGTGACTTGAAGAATGTATCTTTTTTCCAGCTTGAGCATCTTTTAAGTCATAAATATCCTGCCAAGCAGTAAATCCATAGTCTTCTAATAATGTATATAAAACTGCATTAGGCGCAGGGTGAAGCACTAGTTTGTTTATATCTATACAGAAAACCACAGACTCTTGTTTATCGTCTGTAAGAAACGTTAACTCTTGCTTTAGTTGAGCCTCATACACTTTTAACAAAGCAACGCTTTGCCTCACGTATTCTTGCGACTTTGTAACGCCTTCTAAAAAATGTGGTGATGCATCTTCTAATGCTGTCATTGCATGATGTCGTATATGATTCCGTAAGTAATTATCAGAAGCATTGCTACTGTCTTCTTTCCATTGGACACAATTATTAGTAGCATATTCTTTTAATTGCTTACGCGAAAAGCCTAACAGCGGTCTTATTATATTTTGATTCTGTCTCGGAATACCAGAAAGCCCTTTCACTCCTGCCCCCCTACTTAGATTAATTAAGAGCGTTTCTGCCGCATCATTTGCATGATGCCCTGTTAAGATATATTGAAAATTATTCGTCTCCACTAGCTCTTGAAACCAAGCATAACGAAGTTCACGAGCAGCCATTTGGGTGGAAACCTTTTTTTCTTTCGCGAAAGCGTGTGTATCAAAATATTTTATATAATAAGGAGTTTGTGTTTCCTCCATCGTAGTTTTCACAAAAATAGTCTCTGCTTCACTCTCCTCTCCACGTAGTCCAAAATTACAGTGCGCAATCGCTATATCCATCCTTTGCTTTTTACAAAGGTGAAATAGCATCATGCTATCTAAACCGCCACTTACAGCAATTAATAGTCTTTTGCCCTGTATAAAAGGAAAATGTTTAGCTATATAAGATTGAAACTGGGATACCATAAACTATACCCTTCCTTTTAGAGCATTAAAAACCCAGGCAATTGCAAAAAATCCAAAGCCTACAGCTGCAAAGCCCCAGCCAGCTACATCCTCATATCTAAAAGCACCTAATGCAATGAGTAATAAGCCTACAAATATCATTATCCAAGTAGCCAAAGCCAATACTGTATTCTTATTCATTCCCATAGACTTAATATTATCGCTTATTTTTTTAAAAAAATTGATAAAAACAAATATCGCACATTTTACCTAATTGTTACTATCGCTAAACTATAAGGTTTTCGTAAATTGGGCTTATCAAATTAATACAAGAATGGATATCAATTTCAATAAAAACGAAGATCATAATAAATTGCTTTTATCAGAGCTTAAAAGGCGTCACGCTATTGTTGCCCAAGGGGGTGGCGAAAAGCGTATTGCTAAGCATAAAGCTAAAGGCAAGATGACCGCAAGGGAGCGTATTGATTTTTTAGTTGATAATCCTAACGACTGT
>CAZJRA010000363.1:0-1806 GCA_964548335.1 uncultured Flavobacteriaceae bacterium
CTACAGTAGTGTGCATATATCGTAAAGGTAAAGAGATAAGAGCAGAGGCAACCCCACTTCCGCTATACGCAAAAGCATCTGTATCTGTACCTGTGGCTCTAGATAATGCAGCTCTCTGGAAAGGGATTTTGTTTTCCTCAGCAGTTTCTGTAATACGATCTCTAAGTTTTTGCTGTACTGCTGGCGCATAAGCAACTACAGGACCTTTTCCTATTTGAGCAGTACCCTGTATTTTTTGATCGATCATAGGAGTCGTAGTATCATGTGTTACATCTGTAACTATAGCTACATTAGGCTTTATACGCTCTGCAATCATTTGTGCACCACGTAATCCTATTTCTTCTTGAACAGAATTTGTAATGTATAATCCAAAAGGAAGTTTCTTTTTATTCTCGTGTAGTAGCCTAGCCACTTCTGCAATCATAAACCCACCTGCACGGTTATCAATAGCACGACATACAAACTTGTCTTCATTTAAAATATGAAAAGTATCAGGATAGGTAATAACACAACCTATATGTACTCCCATCTTTTCTACTTCGTCTTTATCTTTTGCTCCAACATCTATAAATATATTGTTAGGCTTAGGAGCTTCTTCACTTGCTCTGCTACGAGTATGTATAGCAGGCCATCCAAAAACTCCTTTTACAATTCCTTTCTTAGTATGTATGTTTACTATTTTAGATGGAGCAATCTGGTGATCACTACCTCCATTACGTGTTACATATATTAGTCCATTATCTGCAATGTGATTTACATACCAAGAGATTTCATCGGCATGACCCTCAATAACTACTTTGTAAGGAGCCTTTGGGTTTATTACAGCAACTGCGGTTCCGTAGGTGTCTGTAATAAATTCATCTACATAAGGAGTTAGATAATCCATCCATATTTTTTGCCCGTCCCACTCATAACCTGTAGGAGCAGCATTGTTAAGGTATTTTTCTAGAAAATCAATCGATTTTTTGGTAAGAATACTTTTTGAAGCCATATTTAAATAAGTTTTTCACGAAAATAAGAATATTAATTAACAAGAGAAGAGGTGTTATTGCATCCTAATAATTAATTTTGGAATAGTTTTCGCTTAAAGTGAAATAGAATTATGCGTACACTCATATATATAGGTCTATTTTTTATTTCGATCCTGAAGCTTTCAGCACAGGATACGTTGGTGAATCCTATAGATAAACAATATGACTATTATGTGATAGAGGGAGATACAATACCCAGAACAGAAATTGGACTTGATGAAGTGTTTGTTTTTAAATCACTCAAGTTTGAGAACAAAGAAAAAAGAAGGGCATACCTTATATTAAGAAGGAAAACACGTAAGGTATATCCTTATGCAAAAAATGCAGCAGAAAAACTAACGACTCTAACAAGTAGATTAGACTCTATAAAGACTAAAAGAGGGAAGAAGAAATATACAAAGATTATACATAAGTATTTGGAGAGTGAATTTTCGCAAGAACTTAAAAACCTCACAAGAACAGAAGGTCAGATTCTTATTAAACTTATTCATAGACAAACTGGGAAGACTGCGTTTAGTCTAGTTAAAGAATTACGCAGTGGCTGGAGAGCCTTTTGGTATAACACAACGGCAAGTGCGTTTGATATTTCTTTAAAAAAAGAGTTTGACCCATTTAATGTAGAAGAAGAATATCTTATAGAAGATATACTACAACGATCTTTTCAGTCAGGTATATTAGACCCTCAGGAGAATGCTTTAGGGTATCAATACCTAGATTTAAGTAATAATTGGAAGGTAAAAACACCTACTCAAAATTAAATTCAATGTAATATTGC
>CAZJRA010000364.1:0-1802 GCA_964548335.1 uncultured Flavobacteriaceae bacterium
CTAATAATAGATTGCGATAAGGAAACACATACACTAATTGATTTATCCACAATGACATATAAGTGGCTATTATTCAATACGAATGTAAAACACAACTTAGTGAATACACCCTATAACAATAGACGTAGCCAAGTAGAAGATGCACTATCGATAATTAAGGAGAGAACAAAATCAAACAAACATTTTACTGATATAACTGAATCAGATATCGCTTTATTAAATGATAATCCACTGCTACAAAAACGAATCACTCATATCTACACAGAAATAAAAAGAGTAGAAGAAGCAAAGCAAAGTATATTAAATAATAACTTCCATACATTAGGCCAGATTCTCAATGCCTCACATCAATCTCTATCTCAAGATTACGAAGTGAGTTGTTCTGAATTAGATTTTGTCTGTAAGGTCTCTTACACTTATACTTGAGAACTGGCTTTCATCTACAGGGCTTGACATAGAGAAGTAGCGTATCAACTCAAACTCAAAGTTTTTAAAGTCTTGTGCTTGCTTATTTGTCTCTACAATAACCTCTGAAGTATCATAAATCATATTAGCAATATCCACACGTAAACGCTCTCCGTGTAATGCGTGGCGACGACGTTTGTACACTACTTCACGTTGCGCATTCATTACATCATCATACTCAAGAAGTCTCTTACGTACTCCAAAGTTATTTTCTTCTACTTTTTTCTGAGCACGCTCTATAGATTTAGAAATCATAGAATGTTGAATAACTTCTCCTTCCTTAAGTCCCATACGGTCCATCATCTTTGCAATACGCTCAGATCCAAAAAGTCGCATAAGGTTATCCTCAAGTGAGACATAAAACTGAGAACTCCCTGGATCTCCTTGACGTCCAGAACGACCTCTTAGCTGTCTGTCTACACGACGTGAGTCGTGGCGTTCTGTACCTATAATTGCGAGACCGCCAGCATCTTTTACTTGATTAGATAATTTAATATCTGTACCACGTCCCGCCATATTGGTTGCAATAGTTACAACGCCAGCGTTACCTGCTTCTGCAACAATGTCTGCCTCTTTCTTGTGTAGCTTTGCATTTAATACATTATGCGGAATCTTACGCATAGCTAACATTTTACCTAGTAACTCAGAAATTTCTACAGAAGTAGTGCCTATAAGAACAGGCCTTCCTTGATTAGAAAGATTCGTAACTTCATCTATAACAGCATTATATTTTTCTCGTTTAGTTTTATAAACTAAATCATCTCTGTCATGACGAGCAATAGGTCTATTGGTAGGTATCTCTACCACATCTAGTTTGTATATTTCCCAAAGTTCTCCTGCTTCTGTAACTGCTGTACCTGTCATTCCAGACAGCTTACGGTACATACGGAAATAGTTTTGTAGCGTTACTGTAGCAAAGGTTTGTGTAGCGTCTTCAATCTTTACATTTTCTTTTGCCTCAATCGCTTGATGAAGACCATCGCTATAACGACGTCCATCCATAATACGACCCGTTTGCTCATCTACAATCATCACCTTATTCTCCATTACTACATACTCTGTGTCTTTTTCAAACAGGGTGTATGCTTTAAGTAATTGGTTCATTGTATGAATACGCTCAGACTTTACAGAAAACTCTTTAAAGAGTACTTCTTTTTCTTCTGCTTCTTTTTCTGGAGAGAGTCCTTTTTGTTCTATCTTAGAAATCGCCATCCCCATTTCTGGCATAACAAAGAAGTCTGGATCATCTTTACCAGATAGATACTCTATACCTCTATCGGTAAGTTCTATTTGGTTATTTTTTTCATCAATCGTAAAGTAAAGTGCCTCATCTATTT
>CAZJRA010000365.1:0-1797 GCA_964548335.1 uncultured Flavobacteriaceae bacterium
ATTAAAACAGCTGTAACCGTTAAGGCATCTAAAAATGCAGAAAGAATTGCTGCCAATATCACAAACAAAAAAGACAGCATTACTTTAGATTGCACTTTAATAAAAATCTTACTAAAGATATACATTAACAAAGGTTTCATGAAGTATATCCCCGCAACCATAAAGACCAATAGTAAGATTACCTCCAGGTTAGCATCTACTTCATGATACGCATTGTGAGGCGATGTTAAGCCTAAGGCTAGAATTTCTATTGCTAGTAATCCACCTGATTGTAATGGATAACATTTTAACGCCATCGCCAATGTAAAAATAAACTCCGCTATAAACAGCCACGCAGCAACTGTAGGGCTCATGAAATATAGTGGGATATTGATTATTAAAAACAATATCATAATCATCTTAAACCATTTTGGGCTATTCCCTAAAAAATATTTAAACATCTATTTGCTATTTATCTTAAATTAAAAATTGTCAATCTTGTATTACAATTATCCTAATATTGTTTCAAAGCAATTTTACTTATGTCTTAACTTTAGAAACAAAGGCATTCCTTAACGCCTTACATATGATTTGTGAGATATCATTCCTATGAAAAAATAATTCCTGGAGATTTATCTTCGTATTACTGCAAAACTTCTTTCATATATGTGTTTGCATATATCACACAAATATAATAAACCTTAACTCCTTATAAGGATCTTAAAACTTGTTTATTCCACATATAATTAACAACCTGCGCTGGTTTTGCTATAAAGACCCTCTCCGTACACTTCTCCCGCACAATGATCTTCTTTTGCACCAGTGACACTAGCTAATGTATTCACTCTATTTTCAAGCTTGAGAACCCCTAACAGTGCAAATATAAGCGCTTCTTTATACTCTATGAGAGATGCCTCTGGCAATACATATTCTACATCCGTATCCTTTTGCATTAACTCTAGTAAATATGTATTATAAGCCCCTCCTCCTGTAACAAGAACCGCACTTCCTTGTGTAAATTGTCTTTTTATTTGCATCGCTATATGCATTGTAAACGTAGCTAACACATCTTTGGGTTCAAGTTTAAAACGTTCTATTAAAGGCAAGACTGTTTGATGTACCCATTCGATGCCTAGAGATTTAGGCGGTGGAGAGTTAAAAAAAGAAAGGCTATTTAACTGTTCTAACAATGTAGGATTGAGAGTCCCTGCTTTCGCGAAAGCGCCTCTGTCATCATAGGCTACGCCTAGATACTCTGCATACTTGTTGAGTACAGTATTTACCGCACATATGTCATACGCAATACGCTTACCTTCTTTTTCTGTAGAAACATTTGCAAACCCACCTAAGTTTAAGCAATAATCGTAGTTACTAAACAGCAAACGATCACCTATAGGCACTAAAGGAGCTCCTTGCCCTCCTAGAGCAACATCTTGTACTCTGAAATCGCAAACTACTCTAGTATTAATAAGCGTCGCTAGTGAAGTTAAGTTACCTATTTGTAATGTAAATCCTTTATCTGGCTGATGTAAAATCGTATGCCCGTGCGAGCAAACAGCATCTAAATTTTCTATTTTATGTTTTTGCTTAAAGCTGTTAATCACTTTTGCAAGATGTTGTGTGTATTCTTCATCTAAATGCGATAATTCTGCCTTAGATAAGGTATGTGCTTTTTGCAATGTAGATTTCCAATGAGCGGTATAGGGTACTGTTTCTGCTACTAATATCGTAGCAGAAATTTCCTTGCCAAGAATAATGTTAACATACGCGAGATCAATGCCATCTAGGCTTGTCCCACTCATTACACCTATGATATTA
>CAZJRA010000366.1:0-1765 GCA_964548335.1 uncultured Flavobacteriaceae bacterium
TACAATAAACTTTATAGCTTTCAACCTCAACGAGCAAAAAAATCAAACAGGTACATTAGAGCAAATTGACCGTTTAGGAGAGTAAGCATTTATGTACAAAATCTGTATCTATTTTATAATCTTATCTTGGTCTGTAAGTGGTTTTACACAAACTGCTACAGACTTAGATGATAAGCAAGTACAAGAGGAAGTCTTGTACGACACAACCCCTATTGAAAATACTTCTCTAGATGAAAACGCTATTCAAGAGTATAAAAATGACCCAGATTATAACTATATAGAAAATGAACCTGAGGATAATTGGTTAACTCGTCTTAAAGGTAAGCTGTCTGACATCTGGAATTCTTTTTTACGATGGCTCACCGGTGGTAAAGAGGCGACAGGAATCTTTGCTTTTTTCTTAGAAATTCTTCCTTATTTATTATTGATTGGGTTATTAAGTTTTCTCGTTTGGGTTTTCTTAAAAATAGATAATGCTAGAAACTATAGTCAAACCAATCGCAACAAGGTTTTTATAGGAGATGACGAAGAGATTATTAAAAACCAAGACGTTCAAGCTTTAATAGACCAAGCACTTAAAGACAAAAATTATCGCCTTGCTGTACGATACTACTACTTATTTACACTCCAAAAACTATCCACAAAAGAACTTATAGATTGGCAAGTACAAAAAACAAATCACGAGTATTTGTATGAGATAGAGAATACAGATTTACGTTCTCAGTTTAGTAATCTCACTTCTATATATGATTATACATGGTATGGCAATTTTGAGGTAGATGCTTCTGCTTTCGCGAAAGCGCAACACGCCTTTACTAAAATAAACAACGAGATATGACGAAGAAGTACAAAATACTCGCTGCGCTCATCCTCTTATTCTTAGGGCTCCTCACCTATCTAGAAGCAACAAAACCCACACCCATAAATTGGTATCCTAGTTATGGGAATACCGATAAAATTCCTTTTGGTCTTAAGGTATTTCACACTACACTTAAAGACCGCTTTTAGGAAAGATTTAAGGAGGTAAACCTTCCTCCCTTTAAGTTTATGCAACAAACAGACACCGTACAAGGAACGTACTTGTTTATTAATAGTGATGTAAACTTTGATAAAACAGAAACACATCGTTTATTAGATTGGGTAAAACAAGGCAATACAATATATGTCGCTAGTAGTAGTATATCCGAAACTCTTTTAGACACCTTGTCTTTGAAAACAGCTGCTTATTATGATTTAGATAATTTTAATAGAACTCCCGTACTTAATCTAAGCAACCCTTCTCTCTCTAAAACGACACCTTACGAGTTAGATATTGAGGTTGCTCCTAACTATTTTTCTAAAATAGACACTGCAAACACAACTGTTCTAGGTGTTTTTGACATAAAAAAAGAAGATACATCTAATATTGCCGAACCTAAAGTACATTTTATACGCCAGCCTTATGGCGATGGCTTTGTGTATCTGCACTTATTCCCTATCGCATTTACCAACTATTTTATGCTTCACGAAGAAAACTACACCTATACTAATGGGGCACAATTGTACTTAAACGATAATCAAACAGTGTATTGGGACAATCATTATAAGAACAGTAAAACCTTTTACAGTTCGCCATTGTATATGATATTTAAAAATAAGCATCTTAAATGGGCGTGGTACATACTCTTAGTAGGTGTGTTTTTATGGGTGCTGTTTGAAGGGAAGCGTAAACAGCGAGCTATACCTATCGTCACTCCCTTAGAAAACCAGAGTATTGCTTATACAC
>CAZJRA010000367.1:0-1764 GCA_964548335.1 uncultured Flavobacteriaceae bacterium
GTGAGAGACGTTATTTTACAGCAATAAATTGCGATTCCTAACTTTCTAACACCAGTATTTAAACTAAGAGTATGCGAAAATCTTTAAGAGTTTACAAACTCTTTTAACACTTCAACAGCATAATCTACTTCTTCTTTTTTATTATAAGTAGAGAAAGAAAAACGTACACTAGGCTTCTCTAAATCTTCTGGAGCTAATACTTGTGTTAAAACGTGTGATCCTTTAGTACTACCACTCTGACAAGCACTTCCTTTAGAACAAGCAATTCCTTTAAGGTCTAATTGAAAAAGCAACATTAAAGACTTTTCTGGTGGTACTGGTAAACAAGCATTCAATAAAGTATATGTACTCTTATCAAAATCACCACAATTACCATTAAGCTTTATCCCTGGTATTTCTTGAGTTAACCTTTCGGCGAAATAACTATTTATTCCTTTTATATATTCGCTGTCTTTTTCTAGTTGGCTATACGCCATCTCAAAAGACTTTCCTAAACCTACAATATTGTGCACACCTTCCGTTCCTGCACGTAGTCCACGTTCTTGGGCTCCACCATGAATTAATGGTCTCAATCCACTATTTTTTCTAACAAAAGCAAAACCTATTCCTTTAGGGCCATGAAATTTATGTGCACTCGCTGCTGCAAAATCAACAGGCACTTCTTCCATATCAACATTGAAGTGTCCAATACTCTGTACCATATCAGAATGCACAAGCGCTCCGTATGATTTACACATTGTAGCAATAGCTTTAATATCAATCTTGTTTCCAATCTCGTTATTTACGTGCATTAAGCTTACTAACGTCTTTTTATCACTCGCTTTAAGCAATGATTCTAGATGAGCTTCATCTGGAGTTCCACAAGGCTTTAAGTTTACATACTCAAGATCTATATTATGAAGCTTTGCAACTTCTTCAGAAGCATGTAATACTGCGTGATGCTCAATTCTTGAAGTAATTAAACGTTTTACTCCTAAATCACGTACTGCACTATTAATCGCAAGATTATCAGCTTCAGTTCCTCCCGAAGTAAAAATAATTTCTCCAGCACTACAGTTAAGTATTCCTGCAATAGTCTTACGTGCATTCTCTATATAGCTTTTTGCATTTCGTCCTACAGCGTGAGTAGAAGAAGGGTTACCAGACACTTCTAGCATTGCTTTCATCATCTCTTCAGCTACTTCTGGGTGAATTCTTGTAGTAGCGGCGTTATCAAAATAAACTTGTGTCATTATGCGATCTTTAAATTAAAAATTATAACTGCAAAAGTAATTGAAAATATTTTATTTTAAAGGGTCGTGACTCTTACTTATCTATTTTGACTCTAACAGTTATAGCTTGATAATTTATTTTTCGCGAAAGCGTTTATATTACTATTAATCCTATTTTTGTCTTATAAATCATTTTTATGAGATTGCTTTTACTTTTAGTATGCTTTATGCTTTGCCTACAATCGTGTGATGACGGTGACATTGTAGTGAGCAATTTTGAGTTTGACGATGCCACTTTAGAGTGGTGTGATGATTTTGAATTTGTTTTTTTCAAAATACAACCTGACTCCAATGAGAGTATTGCTTTAGCATTTTCTACTGACGAGGACTTCCTTAATGAAACAGGGCAAATACAAATTGATTTAAGTGGAAATGACCAGGTTGTTTACCGCAGATTTAATAGTGAAGTTACTAGCGATTACTTCTGCAACCCTATCCCTCCTACTTCTCCAATCCCTAGCGAAGAACTAGTAAGTACCACAGGACTTATAAC
>CAZJRA010000368.1:0-1763 GCA_964548335.1 uncultured Flavobacteriaceae bacterium
GCGGAAAACCACCCCCAAAACACTAATAAATGAATACAGATCCAATTGCAGATTTTCTTACTAGAGTTAGAAACGCTGCCGCAGCAAACCACAGAGTCGTTGAGATTCCTGCATCAAACCTTAAAAAGGAGATGACAAAAATCTTATTTGACCAAGGGTACATCTTAAGTTACAAATTTGAGCCTGGAAAGGCACAGGATACGATTAAAATTGCTTTAAAGTATGATCGTATCACTAAAGAATCTGTAATAAGAGATCTTCAAAGAATAAGTAAACCTGGTTTACGTAAATATGCATCTTCGTCAGATATCCCTAGGATATTAAATGGGCTTGGGATTGCAATCGTGTCTACTTCTAAAGGAGTAATGACAGGAAAGCAAGCACAACAGCACAATGTAGGAGGGGAAGTACTTTGTTACGTTTACTAATCAGTTAAAGAGAGAAGGAAATGTCAAGAATAGGAAATAGCCCAATCACAGTACCAGAAGGTGTTACAGTAAGTATCGCAGATGGTCTCGTGACTGTAAAAGGAAAACTAGGAGAGCTTACACAAGAAGTGTCTGACGTAACAGTAGCTTTAGAAGAAGGTACTATTACATTAACTCGTCCTAACGATAAGAAAGATGTGAGAGCAAAACACGGTTTATATCGTGCTTTGATTAACAATATGATTCAAGGTGTATCTGCTGGATGGACTAAGGAACTAGAGATGGTAGGAGTAGGATACCGTGCGAGTAATCAAGGAAACAAACTTGATCTAGCAGTAGGATTTTCTCATAACATAGTTTTAGATATTGCTCCAGAAGTAAAAGTGGAAACAATTTCTGAAAAAGGAAAGAACCCAATTATTAAACTAAGTTCATTCGACAAACAATTAGTGGGAGCAGTAGCTGCAAAGATACGCGCGTTCCGTAAGCCTGAACCTTACAAAGGAAAAGGAATTAAGTTTGTAGGTGAAGAGATAAGAAGAAAAGCAGGTAAATCTGCATAATACATAGGATATGGCATTATCAAAAAGTGAAAAGAGAGATAGAATTCATTCTAGAATTCGAAAGACTATTTCTGGAACTGCAGAGCGCCCTAGACTCTGTGTATTTAGAAGTAATAAAGAAATTTACGCTCAATTAGTAGATGACTTAAGTGGAAAAACATTACTAGCAGCTTCTAGCCGAGATAAAGGTGTGGCAGCAAGTGGTAGTAAAACTGAAGTAGCAAAACTAGTAGGGAAAGCGATAGCTGAAAAAGCTACTAAATCAGGTGTTGAGTCTGTTGTTTTTGACAGAGGAGGATATCTATATCACGGAAGAGTAAAACAACTTGCAGAAGGAGCAAGAGAAGGCGGACTTAAATTCTAAATAAATTATGTATCAAGATTATAAAAACGTAGAGCTAGTAAAACCTAGTGGTTTAGAACTTAAAGATCGTCTAGTAGGAGTACAGCGTGTTACTAAAGTAACTAAAGGAGGTAGAGCATTTGGATTTTCTGCTATTGTTGTAGTAGGAGATGAAAACGGTGTTGTAGGTCAAGGATTAGGTAAATCTAAGGAAGTTGCTTCTGCTATTGCTAAAGCAGTAGAGGATGCTAAGAAAAACCTTGTACGTATCCCTCTTAATAAAGCGACTATTCCTCACGAACAAAAAGGAAAGTACGGAGGAGCAAGAGTATTACTTATGCCTGCTGCGGCCGGTACAGGAGTAATTGCTGGTGGAGCTATTCGTGCAGTATTAGAATCTGTTGGAATTCACGATGTATTATCTAAGAA
>CAZJRA010000369.1:0-1755 GCA_964548335.1 uncultured Flavobacteriaceae bacterium
AAGTATATTCCATTTGACAACCCACTTGCATTAATAGATAAAGTACCTTCTAGCAAACGATTTTGAGTAAACACAATACGACCATTAAGATCTATTATTTGAACCTTTCCTTCACCTAAACTAGTACTCATATTTAAACTAATAGCTCCATTAGATGGGTTAGGAAAGACCGAAAAATTATTTGCCGAAAATTCATCTGTACTCAGGAGTCCAAAACAAACTGACGACGGATCAGTTGGATCAGGCGCATCAAAACTCTCTACTTGATCTAGGCGGTCTAAAGAGCTTCCTTGGTCTGCATTTATACCTAAGCCTCGCCTTGCAAATACATTCCATACACCACAAGTTACTAATGTTTTATCTTCTTCTGGTATCATTGTATTTATCTCGATAGCTGCAAATATAGCATCCCTTGCATCTACAAACCCTGAGTTACAAGGTTGTAATTTTAACCCATCCATAACTAATTGTAATGCTATATTATTTCCTGCAGTACCATTATATAAATCTGAATCAAATCCATATTCATCAATTAAATACCAGGTCATATCCCATATCATAGTTGCCCAAACAGTTCCCATTCCATGTGGAATTGAAATAAAACCTGCATTATTAGTTCCTCCATATGATAAATTATTCTCACCAAAATCTGTACTATATGGTCTTACACGAATCCCATTTCCTGATAAAGGCTGTGACGTTGCAAAAGTTCCAAACCCTCTTGGATCTTCTGCTAAATCTCCCTCTTTCATCGTAAGCATTAATCCTAAATAGTCTGAAACTCCCTCATCCATTGCTTCAAGATTATCAACACATCCCACAACAGAAGGGCCTGAAACCAACCTTTGTGAAATACCATGTCCATACTCGTGTATTACAACTCCATTATCAAGAGTTCCATCTACATTAAATGACTCTATTTGTTCTATAAATCCATCTACTTCTTCTCCTGCTAGTAACGAACTAATAAGCGCTTCTCCATCTGTTCGATTTATCATAAGACTAGGAATCGTAATCTGATTACCAAAAGCTCCTCCTGATATCGCAAAGGGTGCAAGTGGATCGTTATTAACTATAATCACACCTATCGCTCCATTATTTTGAGCTGCAAATACTTTAACCGAAAAATCACAATTCCCTCTACGTAATACTGCTATATTACCTTCTATCTCAGCTCCATTTGCAATAGTATCACAAGCGTCAAGCTCATCTAAACTTCCTGCAGGATCATCCTTCACTAAAGTAAATCTCCCTTCAAGAGGCATATCACCTTCAATAGGAAAGTTTTCTCCAAAAAGAGCTGAAACCCCTTCATAGTCCCCTGCAGCAGCACCATTACTAATTGTAACAAATGCTGTTTCAAATGGTGCAGACCATAAAAAAGTTTGCATTCTAGGTGAAAATCCATCTGGAGGTGTTAAAAAGGTTGCGTTATTTAAGCGTGCTCCATCTTGAGCCTGTGCATTAACAGCATCACCTCCTTCTCCTAGTCCTGTGTAATTAGTTTCTTGAAAATTCCCACTTTCTTCATCAAAACCATAATGATACAAGATATCATGAATTACATTATTCAAATAAAACAGATTTGTAATAGATGCATCAAGCATATCTATAGGCTCTACTGTACCTACATTATATTCAAAATCAAAAACTAAATCACTTCCTCCTTCTGGAGAAAATCCTATACCTTCATTATCATTAATATCATCATGTGCGAATACGTTATTACCTCTAGTAATTGTAAATTCAGCTCCT
>CAZJRA010000370.1:0-1744 GCA_964548335.1 uncultured Flavobacteriaceae bacterium
TTGATAACTCCTTTTGAAGATCCTGATGCATCTCCTTTTGGGTGGCATGATACAGATGGTGTCGCAGGAGCAGATCATACAATTACAAGAGGAAATAATGTATGGGCTTATGAAGATACAGATGGAGACAATGATACGTTTGGAGAGTCTCCTGATGGAGGACAAGATTTGATATTTGACTTTGAATATGATTTTGAGTCAGATCCTTCAAATATGATAGATGCAGTTACGACCCACTTGTTTTATGTGAATAACATTGTTCACGATGTAATGTATCATTACGGATTTGATGAAGAGAGTGGAAACTACCAAGAAATTAATTACACAGGAGAAGGTTTTGGAGGAGATGCTGTTTTGGCAGAAGCTCAAGATGGTTCTGCTTTTAATAATGCTAGTTTTTCATCACCAGCAGATAGTAGAAATGGTAGAATGCAAATGTTTTTATTTACACCTCCACCTCCACCTAATAATACACTAACACTTACTGGAGGAGGAGTTGATGGTGTATATTTAGGGACACCACCGGTACTTTTTGGAGTACCTATACCACCAGTAGGAGGAACACCCTTAACAGCTAATTTAGTTTTGGCTGAAGATGATGCGGCAGGATCAGATGATATATTTGATGCTTGTGACACTATCGTTAATGGAGCTGAGTTAAATGGTAATATAGCTATAGTACGTAGAGGGACGTGTGATTTTTCATTTAAAGTGGTTCAAGCACAAAATGAAGGTGCGATAGCTACTATTATAGTAAACACTAATGGACAAACACCTCCACCTGTTCCTGGACCAGGAGATTTTGGAGACGATGTTACTATTCCTTTAATTGTAGTTACTCAAGCAGATGGAGAAGCTTTTATAACAGCTTTACAAAATGGAGAGAGTATAATGGCTTCTATTATATCACCAGATCCAGGAGTAAATAGAGATTCTGCCTTAGACAATGGTGTTGTTGTGCATGAGTACGGTCATGGTATATCTAGTAGATTAACTGCAGGGCCTCAGGCGGCAGCTTGTGTTGCTAACGAAGAGAACATGGATGAAGGTTGGGCAGATTTCTTTGCGTTAATGTTTACTATGACAGCAGGTGATGAAGCAGAAGATGCAAGAGGAATTGTAAACTATTCAATTTTTGAAGAGGTAGATGAGCCTGGAATTCGTGTAAGACCTTATTCTACAGATAGAGCTATAAACGACTTAACATATGCAGATACTAATGATGAACTAAATATTATATTTCCTCATGGTTTAGGAACAGTATGGGCTTCTGGCTTGTGGGATATGACTTGGTATTTAATAGATGAGTATGGGTTTGATGCAGATTTGTATAATGGAGTAGCTGGAAATAATATAGCTATCCAATTAGTTGTAGATGGCTTAAGGATGCAGCCTTGTAACCCAGGATATGTACAGGCACGTGACGCAATAATCTCAGCAATAGACATCAACTCAATGATACCAGAAGAAGATAAAGAAGAGGTTAAGTGTGGCGTTTTTGGGATGTTTGCAGGTAGAGGACTGGGAATCAACGCAGATCAAGGGAATCGTTTTAGTCGTTTAGATCAATTAGAAGATTTTGAAGCACCTATTCTAGAGAATGGAGTTTGTGTAGGAATCCCATTACCTTTTTTAAATCCACCAGAGATTGGATTACCAGGGGGAGTACCATTATTAAGTACAGATGAGTTTGAGACTACTAGCTTCTCAGTGTACCCTAACCCATCTAATGGATCAATTAATG
>CAZJRA010000371.1:0-1739 GCA_964548335.1 uncultured Flavobacteriaceae bacterium
GCCTTATTGTTTGCCTCGTAATGGGTATTGCCGCTGTAATACAGGGAGATTCTTAATACAAAAGAAACTCTTAACAATATTAACTGCTTTTTTTTACTTGTTATTGCATATTTTCGCGGTAGTGTGATAAGAAACTTACATCTTTATTTTACCCTAATGCTAATTGGAGTTAGCACAACTGCTTTCTCACAAGAGAGCAATACCAAGCATTATAGCCTTGATCTTAATTATTTTTACGGAAACATTGCAGAACACAGCAAGGATATTGCACACCTTATTACAGGACACCCAACAGGACTTATTGCTAGTTACAACCGAAAAACTTACGGCTTAAACGAGTGGGAGCGTCTTTACAATTATCCAGATTGGGGGTTTTCGCTAATTTATCAAGATGGAGATAATGATTTCTTAGGAGATGCACTAGGAGTATATGGTCATTACAGCTTTTATTTTTTAAAACGGAAAATGTTTTTAAGAGTAGGACAAGGAATAGGTTACGCTACAAATCCTTTTGACATCATAGACAATAAAAAAAATACAGCTTATGGCACCAGTATATTAAGCTCCACATATCTACAAATAAATTACAAACAAACTTTATTTAAAAACATAAGCCTGCAAGCAGGAATGAGTGTTGTGCACTTCTCTAACGGGAATATAAGAGCCCCAAACAACAGCACAAACACTATTGCCGCAAATATTGGCCTTGTGTACACCCCAAAAGACCAAGTTATACCAGATTTTATTCCTGATGAGAAAACCTCATACTCAGAGCCTATTACATTTAATTTTGTTTTTAGAGGTGGGATTACAGAGAGTGATCGATTAGGGTTAGGAAGTCATCCTTTTTATGTAGGCTCTGTATTTGCAGACAAACGTGTTAACAAAAAAAGCACACTACAAGCGGGAGTAGATGCTTTTTTTGCAGAGTTTTTAAGGGAACAAATAAAATTTGAAGCGATCGCTCTACCCATTATCGGGACACAAGGAGATGAAGACTGGCGACGTGTAGGTGTCTTCTTAGGACATGAGTTGCGTTTTGGGCGAATTGCCTTAGTCACCCAACTAGGATACTATGTATATTACCCGTACGACTTTGAAGGACGTGTGTATGCTAGAGTAGGTCTTAAACGTTATTTCGGAAAAAACTTTTTTGGAGCTGTTACCGTAAAAGCACATGGTGCCAAAGCAGAAGGAGTTGAATTTGCAATTGGATACAGGCTATGAAACAATTAAATTACATATGGTTTAGCACGCTTTCGCGAAAGCGATATCTGTTTATAGTAACCCTAAGCTTGTTATTAATTACATTAAGCTCGTGCGACTCAGAGAATGCTCCCGATTGTTTTCAGCTAGACGGAGACCCTATTACAAGAAGCGTAACACTTCCTCCCTTTACAAGAGTTAGAATAGACAATGATATAAATATTGAAATCACGCAAGGTGATACTCA
Organism: uncultured Flavobacteriaceae bacterium; assembly: GCA_964548335.1. Lineage (GTDB taxonomy): Bacteria > Bacteroidota > Bacteroidia > Flavobacteriales > Flavobacteriaceae > Dokdonia. Next base: position 1,454 of record CAZJRA010000371.1, read on the forward strand.
GGAGATTACTATAGAGACAAGAGATAACTTATGGAGTGATCTCGCTTTTTTTGTAGAAGGGGATACCTTTATTGCTCGAAACAACAATGGTTGCAACCTTTTTAGAGAAACAAAATTGACCACTGTAAAACTCACAACTCCCAATCTAGATTTCATAAAGAATAATAGCTTTGGTGAAGTTCGCAGTAACGGCACACTTGCATTTCCTGATTTAGAGCTAGAGAGTCGTACTACCCCTGGCTTAGAAGATGTAAATAAAACAGGTGATTTCTTTCTAGATATAGAC
>CAZJRA010000372.1:0-1738 GCA_964548335.1 uncultured Flavobacteriaceae bacterium
TTCGTAGACTTTCCTAACTCTTATGAAGGAGGTTCTGCTTGGCAAGAAGGTGTTACTAATTTTCCTGATGCAGATTTCTTCTTTAATGTAACAATTGAAGAGGATCCTTTAAGTACAGATAATATAGAACTTGAGAATGAATTAAAAATATTCCCTAATCCTTCTACAGATTTTGTTCAAGTTTCAGGATTAACTTCAAGTGTAGATTATAAAATTTACAATGTTCTTGGAGCAGAAGTTGCGCAAGGAGTTATTTCTGATCAAGAAATAATAGATGTAAATGATTTTTCAAATGGATTATATGTTTTACAACTAGATGACCAACGTGTATTTAAGTTTATAAAAGAATAATAGTTCTTAGGTTTTAGAACATAATAATTTTAAAGAGGTGTCTTCTGTATGAAGACACCTCTTTTTATTATAGATAAACTCATATGGTAAAGAAAATTACTTAAGAGGTCCCTTAATTAAATGAGGAGATGATTTTTAAAGCCACTTATTTTATATCTATAAGTGTAAAGTAATTACATGGTGGGGTGTAAAATAGATGGAAATAGAATTAATAAAAAGGAGCAAGAAAGGAGTGAGATACCTATTTTTTTAAAATAGTCTTAATGGCAAATAATATCACAACAAAACCTATAAACCCTATTAATACCCACTTACTTCCTTTATATTCTCTCTTGTGCAACTTTGCATCTTTACGATACGAAAAAATCATAATTGCGATAAATGCAATCACGAAAAATAAAATAAATAGAAGTTGTCCAGAGCTAAACATTTATAGGTATTTTTAATCCCGTAAAAATACAGTTTTTAGGTTGTATTAAATCATATATTTATAATCAAAACATATCTAAAAGATATACTATGAAAGATAAAATAGACGCAGTAACCTTATTTCATGATACTTATGGCTTAGATAGAAAAGAAACTCCTACAGCGGAGCTTCCTAAATCTAAAAACCTTCTTCGTTTCAATCTTATGAAAGAAGAAAATGAAGAGTACCTTGAAGCTGCAAATAATGGAGATCTTGTAGAGGTTGCAGATGCACTTGGTGATATGCTATATATTCTATGTGGTACCATTATAGAACATGGTATGCAGGATAAAATAGAAGAGGTTTTTAATGAGATACAACGCTCTAATATGAGTAAATTGGATGAAGATGGAAAACCTATTTACAGAGAAGATGGGAAAGTATTAAAAGGCCCTAATTATTTTAAGCCTAATATTAAAACTATTTTAGAAAAGTAAGGATATAAGTTTTACTCTTGATAAAGTTGTCCTCGATGTGGCTTTAGCGCATCCCTTACAGCTTTCATTTGATCGTCATTTACAACTAGAAAAGCATATGAGTGTAATTCGGATAACTGTACAACTCCTGTGATGGGTTCTGATAGCGCTTCCGCGAAAGCGTACTCTTTTAAGTGTATTTCGTGATGTATAGCCGTTTGTTCACCAGCAGGCCCTTTAAAATCCCATATTAGTTTTAATCGTTGCATCGTATCTTTTTTCAAAGATATAGACTTCTTTTGAAACAAAAAATCATAAATATTTGTTACAAACCCCTGAGTACTTGTATAGGCGGTGATATTTGTTATTTTTGCATTCCATAAATATTTATACCTATGAAGAGTTATATTATATATCTTATTACGCTTGCTTTTTCATTATCTGCATACGCTCAAAAAGAGACAGACGTGTTGTTGTATGTAAATGATGAGCCTATTACAGT
>CAZJRA010000373.1:0-1735 GCA_964548335.1 uncultured Flavobacteriaceae bacterium
ATACTGTCGATATAGATAAGCTAAAGACAAGACAAAACTTAATATTTGAATAATGCCAAATAAAAAGAAAACCAAAATAGTAGCTACCTTAGGACCAGCTACAGCTAAAAAAGAAACATTGCTCAAGATGCTACAAGCGGGGGTAGATGTGTTTAGAATTAATTTCTCACATGCAGATTACGATGATGTAAAGAGTCGTGTTAAAATAATTAGAGAATTGAGTGACAAGCATGGTTTTAACACCTCTATATTGGCAGATCTACAGGGACCTAAATTACGTGTAGGCCGAATGAAAGAGGAGGTTATTGTACAGCCGGGAGATCATATTGTTTTTTCTACAGGAGAAGAATTTGAAGGAACAAAAGAACGTGTTTATATGAATTATAAACAGTTTCCTAAAGATGTAAAACCAGGGGAGCGTATCCTTCTTGATGACGGAAAACTTATGTTTGAAGTCGTAAAAACAGATAAGAAAAACGAAGTTCAAGCAAAGGTAATTCAAGGAGGGCCACTTAGGTCTCGTAAAGGAGTAAACCTTCCTAATACAAATATCTCATTACCTGCACTTACAGAAAAAGATGTAAAAGATGCCATTTTTGCCATAGGGCAGGAGGTAGATTGGATTGCGTTGTCGTTTGTACGCCACTCTGAAGATTTAAAAGAACTACAGGCAATTATTAAGGAACACAGTGATTACAAAATACCTATTATAGCTAAGATAGAGAAGCCTGAGGCCGTAGCTAATATAGATAGTATTATTGCTTTTTGTGATGGACTTATGGTTGCTAGAGGAGATTTGGGAGTAGAAATACCTGCAGAAGAAGTTCCTTTAATACAAAAACAACTTGTTTTACGTGCTAAGACGGCAAGAATTCCAGTAATTATTGCTACTCAAATGATGGAAACTATGATTTCTAGTTTGACACCTACTCGTGCAGAAGTAAATGATGTAGCAAACTCGGTAATGGATGGGGCAGATGCAGTAATGTTAAGTGGAGAAACTTCTGTAGGAAAATATCCTGTACGGGTCATAGAGAAAATGGCAGCGATATGTAGAAATGTAGAAGATTCTGAACTTGTACAAGTGCCACAAGACCCTCCACATATTAGAACAAGTAGGTATATTACTAAGGCGATATGTTATCACGCAGCTCATATGGCTAACGAGATTGATGCTAAAGCAATTTCTACTCTTACAAATAGTGGATATACAGCTTTTCAAATTTCAGCTTGGAGACCAAAGGCTCATATTCTAGCATTTACTTCTAACAAACGTATTCTTACACAACTTAACTTATTATGGGGTGTAAAAGCATTGTATTATAGTAAATATGTGAGTACAGATGAAACGGTAGAAGATGTAAATAGAATCGCTTGTAAAAAAGGATTTGTTACCAAAGGGGATATGCTTATAAATCTTGCGGCGATGCCTATTGTAGACCAAGGGATGGTAAATACCCTAAGAGTTACAGAAGTTTAATTCGGTAAGCTAAAAATAGGAGCACTATAATGAAGCAAAAATGTATAATTAACAGACAGCTACTATCTAAGATAATTAGATGGAAATTATATTTCTTAGCGATTATTATGCTTTTTGATAGTTGTGGTGTAAAACCGCCAATAGACGATGATAATGGTAGTAAAGAACGTGTTTTTTATTACCCATCGGGAGAGTTGCGTTACTCGTATAATTACCTTTTAAAAGGATTAGACACTATAAAAATAGATCGTGAAA
>CAZJRA010000374.1:0-1735 GCA_964548335.1 uncultured Flavobacteriaceae bacterium
GTCATATATAATGATGATACTGACAGTTAATCCCATTCCACACACATTCCCCTTCGCTCCTAGCGTTGCTTCGGGCAAAGCGTATTTACTCGCCCCTCTCCTATCTCAAGAAATAGGAGCTCGTGATTAACCCTAAAGGGGTTCATTAGGTTTTTAAAGAAGTATTTAGATAGAGTAAAGTCTAGTAGACTTTTAATTTTGTGGACGTGCTGGTGTGTTAGAAATTTATGCGTTCTATTTAATAAATAGAGCTATCATTATCCAGCCGAGTCATTTTGTAGCTACATTAATTATTCCTTTGGAGTAATCAATCATTATATATCGTGTTTTAGTTATCTATAGATCCTAAAACACGTTTCATAAATTCATTATAGGCTTCTTTTTTAGGAGCCCCATTTTTAATAGAGTTATTAACCTCTATAGCACCATACATATTGGATATTAACTCTCCAATAACATCTAACTCTTCATCTTTTAAGGATGAAGCTTCTGTTAAGTCTTCAAGTGTTTCTATAGTTTCAACAATAAAATCTTCATCATTAGCTTCTATAAACTTAACTAAATGCTTAATCAATGGTAATCTCATTGCTAGAGCTCTTTTAGGAAGTCTTTAAGAACTTCAAATTTATTAGTTTGCACTTGGTTTTTAAAAGTACCACTTTCAAAAGAAGCAAAAGTAGGAAGATTGTCTACAGTTGCCATTTTTCTGCTTTCTGGAAACTTTTCTGCATCCACAATAACAAATGTTATATCCGGATTTTCTGTAGCTAATTTTTTAAATTTTGGCTTCATTATTCGGCAATTGCCACACCACCCAGCAGAATACTGAACAATTATTTTATTGTTGTTTTCAACCATTGTACTTAGGTTGTCTTCACTTAACTCTTGAATCATTATTGTAACTTTTATAATTTTAGGGTAATAGCTACATAAAGAACTATTACCCTAAAATGATATTTAATTAAAATCTATTTAACGTTCGCTGCTAAATAGCTTGCTGTATCTTTTGCATTAGGTTTCATAGCATCTTTACCTTCTTCCCAGTTTGCAGGACACACTTCACCCTTTTCTTGTACGTGTGTATATGCATCAATCAAACGTAAAAACTCACTTACGTTTCTTCCTAATGGCATATGATTCACGCTTTCGTGTACCACAGTACCTTCTTCATCAATAATATAAGTAGCTCTATACGTTACGTTATCACCTTCTAGTTGTAGCGTATCTGTTTCTTCATCGTACGATTGAACACTAGCATCTAAAATATCTAATATGCTAGATAAATTTCTATTGCTGTCTGCTATAATTGGATATGTAACCCCTTCTATACCTCCATTATCTTTAGGAGTATTTAACCACGCAAAATGAACCTCTGCTGTATCACAAGAAGCTCCTATAACCATAGTGTTACGCTTTTCAAATTCTGATACTGCTGCTTGGAATGCATGAAGCTCTGTAGGACACACAAAAGTAAAGTCTTTTGGGTACCAAAATAGAAGTACTTTTTTATTGTTTTTTTGTGCTTCTTCAAGTACATTAATCTTAAACGTATCGCCCATTTCATTCATTGCGTCTACGCTAATGTTTGGAAATTTTTTTCCTGTATATGCCATAATATTTTTAATTTTTTTCAAAAATAATTGATTTCTTCTTCTTAGAAGAAAATTTACAATTATAAAAACTAATACTATAATAATAGAATCTAATTACTCTCTGCACCTACAGTGTTTACAGG
>CAZJRA010000375.1:0-1729 GCA_964548335.1 uncultured Flavobacteriaceae bacterium
TCCTTGTACTATAAAACGTTGTGGGTGTTCTATATCTAAAGCTGCTGCTATAGAGATAGCATTATCATCTATACCTACAATAACTGCCTTTACTATCTTCTCATTAAGTTGAGCCCCTTTAAAAGATTCATATAATTGCTTTACAACTAACCTAAATAGAAAAAGGCCTACAAAAGAAATAAGGGCATAAGATAAAAGGCCTGATCTCCTAAACACATCACTATCATTAATTTGATTATATATTATATTGAACACTACAAGAGTTATAAAAGTACACAAACAAGCTAATAAAATCTTGAGTGCATCCATATAGGATGAATGCCTAATCAACCCCGCATACGTCTTAAAGACGAGTAAGAAAATAAAGTTAATACCTAATACCACGCACAGTTGCTGCCATACGGCTATTGCATTAAGTGGCGTAATATTAAGATCGCTAAGAAATAGATAAGTAACAAGAAGGGCAACTAAAAGAATGAAAGTATCAATGAATAGTACTGCCCATCTAGGCAAATACCGTAAATTAAGAATATCTAACTTATTTTCTTCTGAAAACAAGCTGGATATCGATTCTATTATTTTATTCATGTTTTGGTTTGAACTGAATTTTAGTAAAGATAAAACTTTATATTTTAAAAAGCAGATTAGGATTTAAATTAAAAAGATAGTGCCCTTGATTGGATCAAGACCAATACCTGTGGGATTTTCGGATTAAGCAAAAATAGTTGTGAGCCTAAATAGGAAGTTACATTATAAGCTTTATTTAAAAACGTTTTTAATTACTTTTCCTATCCTTTCTAAATCGTTATTTGTCAAATTGGATCCAGAAGGAAGGCATAAACCTGTATTGAAGAGATCTTCAGAAACTCCACTTCCATAATATATCCCTTCTTTAAAAACAGGTTGAAGATGCATAGGTTTCCATAATGGTCTCGACTCTATATTTTCTTTCGCGAAAGCGTGACGTAAGTCTTCTCTTGTTACACCATTAGTAAATTCTGGGTCAACGAGTATTGCAGAAAGCCAGTGATTACTATAATAATCGTTTGATGGCTCTTTAAAAACAGAAACACCATCTATTGATTGAAAAATATTGCTATAAAAAGCATTCACGTCCCTACGCAAACCTACATGCTTGTCTAAAACCTCCATCTGCCCTCTCCCTATACCGGCACATATATTACTCATTCTATAGTTATACCCTACATGACTATGTTCATAATGTGGGGCATCATCTCTTGCCTGGGTAGCTAGAAATACTGCTTTATCTTTAATGACATTAGAATTACATACCAAAGCACCTCCACCAGAGGTGGTGATTATTTTATTCCCGTTAAATGACAGAATACTTATATCTCCAAAAGTGCCACATTTTTGATTCTTGTAACTACTTCCTAGAGCCTCTGCACTATCTTCTATTACAGGTATTTCATATCTTTTAGATATTTCTTGTATTTCTTCCACCTTATAAGGCATCCCATATAGATGTACTGCTATTATGGCTTTGGGTCTCTTACCTTTTACAATACAATCCTTTATAGCTTCTTCCAGATGGTTTGGACATATATTCCAAGTATCTCTCTCACTATCTACAAAAACAGGAGATGCCCCCTGATATGTAATAGGGTTTGCAGAAGCCGAAAAGGTAAAGCTCTGACAAATTACAAAGTCATCGCGCTGTATTCCTAACAAGATTAATGCTAGATGTATACCTGCGGTACCACTACTT
>CAZJRA010000376.1:0-1724 GCA_964548335.1 uncultured Flavobacteriaceae bacterium
GCGTCAGCCTTCCAAGCTGAATGTCGCCGGTTCGAACCCGGTCTCCCGCTCAAAAGCCTCAAAAAAATAAATTTTGAGGCTTTTTTTATTTGTCACCTTTTCGCGTAAGCTTGTTTTTAAAATGAAATTATAGTATCACTTTTTATTTCGTAAGGAGTTTTTTCTTTTTCAACGATGCGTGCATCTAGTTCTCCTCTAAGGGTCGTTGTATTGCCATATACTTCTAACCAGCTGCCTTCTCGTAAACCCACCACAGGTATATTGTTATATACATGGAATTCTTTGATTCTTGTTTCTCTTGTTTCTCCCATATGCGTGTCACCCTTTTTAGGGTCTTTATAGTGAGGGTTTATATTAAAAGGTATGCCTCCTAAAGTTTTAAAGCTGGGAGGGTATACGATAGGCATGTCATTAGAAGTCTGCATGGTAAGTCCGCAGATATTACTTCCTGCACTTGTGCCTAAATATGGAGTACCGTTATACAATGCTTTTCTTAGAATGGGCATAAGGTCATTTTTGTAAAGTTGATTTACTAGTTCAAAAGTGTTTCCACCACCTGTAAATATTCCTTCGGCCTTTGTTATTGCTTCTTTTGGATTTTGGAATTCATGAATCCCTTTAACTTTTATATCGATAGTATTAAAAGCCTTTTTTGCAGTGCTTGTGTACTCATTATAGGAAATACCTCCAGGTCGTGCATATGGAATGAAAAGGACTTCTTTTATTGCTTGGAAATGTGCTTTCAAAGTAGGTAGTAAATATGCCAAGTAATCGCTCCCATGAATAGTAGAGGTACTTGCAAGTATTAATTTTTTGGACATAAAAGATTTATTTATAGACTGTAAAAATACTCACAAAGTCCTATTAACAAAAGATTATAAGCTTTTTAAGTTTTACTTGGGAAGATGTCATTTTATTTTGGAATACTAAATAACCAGACTTTATATTATGCGATTTATACTTGTTTTATTGTTTTGTATTTCGTCACATGCTCAAGAGGTAATTGAACTAAAAGGTGAAATTTTGAATGATACAATCACAAAATCTTCAGTTAATGTGGTTAATATATCCATGAAAAAAGGGACTGTCTCAAATACTTTGGGAGGTTTTGTAGTTCCTGTTCGTGTAAATGACACCATTCACATTAGTGCGGTTCAGTATGAACCAAGGCAGTTTGTAGTAAGCAATACTATCTACAATAAAGGGTCTATTTCTTTGTATTTAACTCCTAAAGTAACTGAACTTGATGAAGTGGTAATAAGTAATATAGAGCTTACGGGAGATTTAAATAAAGATATTCGTTCTACTCGATTTAAAAAAGAAGTAACGGCTAAAGAACTTGGAATACCTGAAAATACAGCGCCCAAGCGTACGATAGAGGAACGACGATATTACACAGCTATCACGAGTGGTGCAGGGATTCCGCTAGATGGGTTAATTAATTCTATTACAGGAAGGCTTAAGATGCTTAAGAAACACATTGAAGTATCTCGATTTGAAAAATTAGTACAAGAGAGCCGTTATCGTATTTCGGATACAGTGTACATGAAAAAATTAAATATTCCTGAAGAACTCATAGAAGATTTTTTGTATTACGTTTTTGAAGACAAAGAAATAATAGCTCAAATAAGTGACGAGAACTGTCTAGAATTATTAGACTTTCTGAAAGCTAAGTCAAAAGTCTATCTAAAACTCAAAGAACAAGAAAAGCAATAATGGCATAT
>CAZJRA010000377.1:0-1723 GCA_964548335.1 uncultured Flavobacteriaceae bacterium
GTGCCCTAAAATCAGGAAAATTAAGCATACTATCTGCATTAAGAATCCCTACAATAGTTACATTTCTAAAATCAAGTCCTTTAGTTAACATTTGTGTCCCCACAAGAATATCTATCTCTTCTTGCTCAAAAGCAGTAATAATTTTTTCAAAACTATGTTTCCCCCGTGTGGTATCAGAATCCATACGAGCGATTTTATGGTCTGGGTACAACTCTTTAAGTTCTGCTTCTATTTGTTCTGTCCCAAAACCTTTAGTTGTTAGTTCTGAACTACCACAAGCCATACATTTAAGTTGCATAGCAATATGATGACTACAATAATGGCAGCGTAATTGGTTTTTATATTTATGGTACGTAAGGCTCACATCACAATTAGGACATTGAGGCGCATGGCCACAGGTTGTACACTCTAGCACAGGAGAGAAACCTCTCCTATTTTGAAACAAAATTACCTGCTCACCTTCTGACAAAGCATCTGTTATGGCCCGTAATAACGTATCACTAAAATGCCCCGTCATACGACGTTTACGCTGCTTCTCCTTTATATCTACAAGGTTGATTTCTGGCATTAATATATTTCCGTGGCGTTGTGACAAAGAAACATAGCCATACTTATCATTCTTAGAATTAAACATCGTCTCTAGCGATGGTGTTGCAGAGCCTAATAATACTTTTGCATTAAATAGTTTTCCTAACACAATAGCACTGTCTCTGGCTTGATATCTTGGTGCAGGATCAAACTGTTTAAAAGAGCTCTCATGTTCTTCATCTACTATAACAATCCCTAGATCTTGAAATGGTAATAACAAAGCACTTCTTGCTCCAATTACAACTTGAGCATTAGGAGATTTATTAAGTACGTTTCTCCACACCTCTACCCGTTCATGAACAGAATATTTAGAATGATATATCGCAACTTTATCTCCAAAATACACTTGAAGTCTATGTATTAACTGAGTTGTAAGCGCTATCTCTGGAAGCAAATACAAAGCTTGCTTATCTGTTTTAAGCAATTCTTCTATAAAAGAAACATATATTTCAGTTTTACCAGAGGCCGTTACCCCATGTAATAAGCAAACATCTTTTACTTCAAAAGATGTTTTAATTTGCTCATAAGCTATCTTTTGATGTTCATTTAAGTCTTTAGTATTACTTTTTTCTCCCTCAAAAGAAACCCGATCTACTTGTTTTGTATAAATCTCAAAAACACCTTTATCTACCAATGATTTTAATTGAGAACTCGTTGCATCTGCTTTTTTTTGCAATTCAATAGTTCCTATAGGTTTCGTGCTTTTTCCTTCCATCATAAAAAAAGAAAGCACAATAGCACGCTGCTTTTTTGCCCTACTTAAAGAATCTATTAACTGTTTAAATTCTGTCTCTTCACGATAAACGGGGTTTAATTTTATAAACTTTACCAGTTTGGGTTTATACTGCTCATAAATCTCTTCTTTTACAGAGAGTACCCCTTTATCAATAAGTCTTTTTATTACAGGAAAAACAGACCGTTTCCCTAAAATATCCATCACTTCTTGAACTTTCAATAAGCTATGGTTTTGTAAGGCTTCGTAAATAAGAAATTCATCATCTTTTAGAGAATTTTCATCTATAGCAACCTCTTCTTGACGTTGTATAATAGTCTCACTTTCTAACAAAAAAGCAGAAGGCAATGCCGCACGCATAACCTCTCCTTTTGTGCACATATAATAACTCGCCATCCTAGA
>CAZJRA010000378.1:0-1718 GCA_964548335.1 uncultured Flavobacteriaceae bacterium
CCTTTAGAGCGCACTTTACTTTGAAAAGGTAAAACCACAAAACACAGTGTTTAAACTAAAAAGGCTCTTGCAATTGCAAGAGCCTTTTTTATTGGAATAGAAAGAATCTGACTTTATAGTTTTTCACAAACAATAACAATTTGTTTGTCATTAAAGTCTATCGTAAAAAAGAGGTATTGATCTCCACCTTCTTTTATCCCTAGTTTCTTTCGCAACTGAGCGACACTCAACTTAAAATTACGAGTGGTCATATTTGCTTTATTGATTTTTAATCGCTTTTTAATTTTACTATCATAAGGATATACTGCCTGTATTTTAAATCGTCTTCCCGGAAATTCTACAGGCTCATTATTCGTATAAAGATGAGAGTGGGGGTGGAGCTTTGCTATGTTATATTGTTGACTCACCCAATTAAACGCTCCAGACTTCATTAAAGCCGAATTAGGCTCATAGAGATATTGTTGGGGTTCATTATAACTCGCTTGGGCTTCTGTTAACTCAGAGAGTGAGCAAACTGTTTTTTCAATAGTCTCACCACGTTTATTTATGGTAACTATAGTAATTGTACCAATGTGTTTTGGAACAATATTCCACAGTAATTCTTTAACTTCATTATTAATGGCAATAATATGAATTTCGCTTACTTGACTTAATTCCAATAATCCTGAACTTATATCTAATAAAGGTGATGTTTTGATAAGTATACGTTTTCCTTTATCTAGCAACAGGTCTAGATGCGTTACTACATTAGGAGTACAATCACTCAGTCTAAAAACTTTCCCTTTAGCATCATCTCTACGTGCAGGGTCTATATAAATAGTATCAAAAGAATCGTCATACGCCTCTAAATAAGAGATTGAGTCTCCTATATGAGATTTGATATTACACACATTGAGTGTTTCAAAATTCGCTTTCGCGAAAGCGGACAATTCCGCATTCATCTCTAGATGGTGTACTTCCTTAAGTTCCTGGGCAAAATAATAACTATCTATACCAAACCCTCCTGTCATATCTAATAAAGTACTCCCTGTGGCTAATTTAGCCTTGTAGGTTGCTGTAAAGGCAGAAGATGTTTGTTCTAGATTAAGTTTAGGCGGAAACAAAATACCTCGTGTCGTATGCCATAGCGGAAGTTTATGTTTACTTCTTCGATGGCCGTCTAACTGTTGCGCAAGTTCTTGAATCTTAATTTCAGGAAACGGACTTCCTTTAAAAATAAATTTATCTAACGATGTGTTTGCATGTGTAGCAAGATATTCTTGAACATCCTCGCGAATCAAATCCTTGTTCATTACAAGTCTTTTGTAAGTTTCTTTACAATTTTAAGATCAGGAAGAAACTCCTTTGCAATTACCTTAAGAGCTGTGTATACAGGTATGGCAACGATCATTCCTGTTACCCCAAAAAGTAGCCCCGCGATAATAATAACCAAAAATATCTCTAGAGGATGTGACTTCACACTATTACTAAAAATAAACGGCTGACTCAAAAAATTATCAATTAATTGAGCAATAGTATATCCTATCATTACCTTGATGGTAGTAGGAAGTATAACCGTTTGAAAATCCAACCCTAGATTACTAGACATAGATAATACAAGTATAATAACACCTCCTATAAGTGGTCCTACATACGGTATAAGGTTTAGTAATGCACATAAAAAAGCAATCACTAAGGCATTTTTAATACCAAAAATGAGTAGTATAATTGTATAGAGT
>CAZJRA010000379.1:0-1716 GCA_964548335.1 uncultured Flavobacteriaceae bacterium
GAAGTAGATATTTTTAAAGTAATCCACTTATCCTCCTCTGGGATATAAAAACGTTTTTTTACAAGATTAGCACCAAAGGTACGTCTTGTTTTATTCATCGCGTGAGAAACATTGTTTCCTACCATCGCTTTCTTTCCCGTAAGCTCACAAACTCTAGACATTACTATATTCTTTAAATAGTTATTTAAAACAGGGTGCAAATTTACACAAAAACTAGACGTACACCAAAAGTATATGCTAGTTTTTTAAAATTTCTTCTTGCAGTAGCTCTAAGCACTTATTTACAGCCTTTCCTATCACCCGAGTTCTATTGGTGCCCATTGTAAATTTATGAGCTACAACTCCTGATTGTGATGCTACTCCTATATACACGGTTCCTATCGCTGCATCTGCATCTCCTTTAGACGGGCCTGCGTTGCCTGTTGTAGCAATTCCTATATCACTATTATATAGCTTTCTTACTCTTGTTGCCATTTCCATCGCAACTGCTTCGCTCACCACACTATGTTTCTTAATAGTTTCTTCTTTAACTCCTAACACATCTATCTTACTTTGCGTCGCATAGGTTACTAAGCTTCCTTTAAGATATTGAGACGCTCCTGGGTGCTGCGTAAAACGCTTTACAAGTTCACCGCCTGTACAACTCTCTGCAATAGCAAGTGTTTTTGACTTTGCTACCATCTGTCTTGCTACTACTTGCTCATAATCACCTTCTTCTTCAAAACCTACAAAAATATCTTCTAGTAAAGGAAGTAACGTATCCAACTGGACCTGCATCATTTCTCTTATATGAACTTCTTCTCCTTTTGAGGATAGCCTTAAGCGCACCCTTCCTACAGATGGAAGATATGCCAATTTAAACGATGGGGGTAATTGTTCTTCAAAATCAATGAGACGTTGTGCTATTCTACTCTCTACTTCTCCATACGTAAGAAGTGTTTTATGCATAATAAAAGGAACATTGTAACGCTCTGTAATTCTTGGTAATACTTCATCTTTTATAAGTCCTTTCATCTCATAAGGTACTCCTGGCAAAGAAATAAAAACAGTACCTTCTTTTTCTAACCACATTCCTGGTGCCGTACCATAACTATTGTTAAGTACCTCCGCCTTAGATGGTACAAGTGCTTGCTCAACATTACCTGGTAACATAGGACGCTTAATATGCTCCTTAAAAATATGTTCTATATGTTTTAGTACCGCTGCATTTTGAACAAGGATATCATTAGTATACTCACAGAGCACTTTTTTGGTAATATCATCATTAGTAGGACCTAAACCTCCTGTAATAATAACGATATCTGATTTAGCTTTCGCGAAAGCTAAACTCTCCAATATATGTTCTCTATCATCTTGCACCGAAATTATTTGGCGCACTGTAACCCCTACGCTATTAAGTGCTTTAGATATATATACTGAATTTGTATCTATAATTTGTCCAATGAGAATCTCATCGCCTATGGTTATAATTTCGGCAGTCATCTATTGTAATGAAAAATTTACTATAAGTTCTTTTAAGACGGCTGTAAGTGTGATAACAATCTCATCTAACTTTGGTTTAATGTAAGAAGCAGACCTATTTGTTTCAGACCATTTTTCGATAGATTTTAGTTGCTTTAACACATCTACCCCAAACAAGTCTATGTTAGGCTTCATCTTATGTGCTAATTGATATGCCATCTGATGGTTTTCATTATCTATTGCAATTTGTAACGC
>CAZJRA010000380.1:0-1691 GCA_964548335.1 uncultured Flavobacteriaceae bacterium
AAAATTGTAGCTTTATGTATGATTAGCAGAGGATTTCTACTCATAAACCTTTCGGTTTTATTATTAATGTATATTTTTAAATGCTTTGCATTTTTACGGTAGCAAAAGGGATAGGGCCCTTAGAATCGACATCCAAGACTGTTCCACTCAAACAACAACTACAAGGTTTGTTTTGAGCAACTAATGGCATTGAGCATATGCAAGCATATAAATACAGTTGAATGCGCTTCTTCATTGAACAATATGGAATGTTTAGATAAGATATAATGTTTCGAATATGCTTAGCATTTTCTAACGAAATCCAGATATCCAATCTTTAGTATTAATAATGATTTAGATAGAGTAGAGAGATACAATATTTTATTCAATCATTACAAGCCTAATCTATTGATTAGGAATCGATAAAAATTGATATTATAAAAATTGTAAACTTACTGAGGAGCAGAACCTATTATTAACAATTAGGAGGGCCTCTTGAGTCTTTAGTTTGATATACAGAGATGTACACCTTTTGTGTGATCGTAGCGTTTTCAAATACTTCATTATAAGTTGTGAAAACGAATTCGGAGGGAGTACTAAAAACACCATCATTTAAAAACATTAGATCGCAAAGAGAGCAGTCTAATTCTGTTTCATGTATATGTGTGTCAGATTTATTTTCACAATGGGTATTGTGGTCATGATCTTCGGCACTATGAACAATGTTAATTACACTAGGTAGCAACATAAAAACCATCAGGATAATTGCTGATAGGTTTTTTACAATATGTAACCGAAATAATTTCAAGCTTACTTTTTAAAAATAAAATCCAATCCCATTCTAGACATCATTTTTTGAGCAAAAGCTTTAAAAAAAGTCAATTGTCCGAATATCCAGCCAAAGATCACTAATAATATTTGATAAATAGGAAAGATTAACAATATTCTAACAGGCCAGTAGACCCATCCCATAGTTGTTTCTTTAGGTAACCCTATAAATTCCATTAAAGGATTCGATATTCTTCCTGCCGAAGAGCCTGTAACTGCAAAACATAGAAATATTGCAATAAACTCCCAACGGTAATTTACTTTCCATCTATTTTCTAATTTCTTAAAAAACCAAAGACTTATTTTAATAAGTAGATAGGTTAATAAAACAGTAAATACAGTAAGTAGGGTAGTAGCTAATACCTCGTTTTCTATAGAAAATGAAGTGGTGATTTTTTTTGCTAATAAATATCCTGAAAAAAGGGAAGCTATAATCCCAAGAAAAGGATGTATGAGTTGCCAATTTTGGCTTATCTCCCAGCGATCTTTAAACTGTTGCATAGTAGTTAAAAAAGACTACTACTGTAGTTTTTGATTATTACGTTCTTGAAAAAACTCAAACCAATTCCATAACAAATAGTTTACTTCGTAGCCATAGTCTACAGATCTGTTATAATATATTTGTTGTGTGTAAAGATTGGGGTCAAACTTTTGAGGATCTTGTACTCTATTATTGTACTCTATTACCAGCGTATTATTACGAGTTTCTAACCACGATTGGTTGTTAAAACCTCTAGGGTTTCTTGTAGCTAACCATTGGTTAAATCCAGGTTCGATAATAATTACTTCATACTCTAAATCATCATTAGCGATACGTACTGTATCGTCTGCATTAGTAACGGCTCCATCTTTTGAGCTACCACAACTTGTAAGAGTGATTACAG
>CAZJRA010000381.1:0-1690 GCA_964548335.1 uncultured Flavobacteriaceae bacterium
TTATAATATTAAAAATGTAAATGACTACTAATCTGCCAGTACAATTGCTTTATTATTGTTCATTTCTAGAGTTCCGCTTGTAATCGCTAATGACCATCTACCGTCATTTTCTTTTACAAACTTATCTTCAAAGCCTTTCGCAATTGATGGGGTTCCTTCAAACCTCACCTTCCCTTCTACTAACAGAGAAACTACAGCAGCGTGATTGCTCAACATCTGGAATTCTCCATTTACACCAGGTACGGTAAGAGATTTTACTTCGCCACTTACTAAAGATGCTTCTGGAGTAACTATTTCTAAATGCATAATAATATATTATTTTAAGTATACGTACGCTTTCGCGAAAGCATAATTAGAAATTTATTAAGCTTCTGCAAGCATTTTTTCTCCTGCTTCTATCGCTTCTTCTATTGTTCCTTTAAGGTTAAATGCTGCTTCTGGAAGGTTATCTAACTCTCCATCCATAATCATATTAAATCCTTTGATAGTTTCTTTAATATCTACTAATACACCTGGGATACCTGTAAACTGCTCTGCCACGTGAAACGGTTGAGAAAGGAAACGTTGTACACGACGTGCACGCCCTACAGCCATTTTATCTTCTTCAGAAAGCTCTTCCATACCAAGGATAGCAATAATGTCTTGAAGCTCTTTATAACGTTGTAATAACTCTTTTACACGTTGTGCACAATCATAATGCTCATTACCTAAAATATCTGCTGTAAGAATACGTGATGTAGAATCTAAAGGATCTACCGCTGGGTAGATACCTAGCTCTGCAATCTTACGAGAAAGTACTGTTGTTGCATCAAGGTGAGCAAATGTTGTTGCTGGTGCTGGATCGGTAAGGTCATCTGCAGGTACATAAACGGCCTGTACAGATGTAATAGATCCCTTTTTTGTAGAAGTAATACGCTCTTGCATCGCTCCCATCTCTGTTGCTAATGTAGGTTGGTAACCTACCGCAGATGGCATACGACCTAAAAGTGCAGATACCTCAGAACCTGCTTGTGTAAAACGGAAGATATTATCTACAAAGAAAAGTACATCTTTTCCTTGACCATCTCCTGCTCCATCACGAAAATACTCAGCTATCGTAAGTCCAGAAAGTGCAACACGTGCACGAGCTCCTGGAGGCTCATTCATCTGTCCAAAAACAAAAGTTGCTTTTGAATCTCTCATTGCTGTTTTATCAACTTTAGAAAGATCCCATCCTCCTTCTTCCATAGAGTGCATAAAGTCGTCACCATATTTAATAATACCAGACTCAAGCATCTCTCTCAAAAGGTCATTTCCTTCACGAGTACGCTCTCCCACTCCTGCAAATACAGAAAGTCCACCGTGACCTTTTGCAATATTGTTAATCAACTCTTGGATAAGTACTGTCTTCCCTACTCCTGCTCCTCCAAATAATCCAATCTTACCTCCTTTTGCGTAAGGCTCAATAAGGTCGATTACTTTAATCCCTGTAAAAAGTACTTCTGTAGAGGTTGATAAATCTTCAAATTTAGGTGCTTGACGGTGAATAGGAAGTCCTGCATCTCCTGTTTTAGGAAGGTTTTCCATTCCATCTATCGCGTCACCTATTACATTAAAAAGACGACCGTAAATATCGTTTCCTACAGGCATCTGGATCGCAGACCCTGTTGCTACTGCATCTACTCCACGACTTAACCCATCTGTAGAATCC
>CAZJRA010000382.1:0-1679 GCA_964548335.1 uncultured Flavobacteriaceae bacterium
AGAAGATACGTTAGGTGTTCCTTGATTAAACCAGTTGTTAAACTCAGAAACATTTCCTCCTATAGTACCAAAAACACCTTTTCTCCATCCTGGAAGATTATCAATTTGTGCTTGTAAGGCATTTACCTCTCCTTGAAGCTTACCTATTTCTGCATTTTTAGGAGCTATCTGCTCTTGTAATTCTTCTTTAGTTTGTCCAAATGCTGTTGCGCTAAGGATTAAAAAACTAAAAGCTACTACTACTTTTTTCATTCTTTAAATTTTTAAGTTTAGTTAATGTGGTGCAAAGATAGGACTCTTCTTAATAAATTAACTTTTTAAATAGTAATTTTAAAGAGCGTAAAGCTTTAATCGGCTCTAAATGACTATATACCGATAAGACAGGTATTGTTTTACTATTTATTTTTCTTAAATAAAGGTACTGAAGAGCAAGCCTCGCCAAATAATAAGCTTTTTGCTACGATTTGTAATTTCTCAACAATAAGTAAGTAAGCATTTGGTGGCACTGGCTTATGAGAACAACCTTTAATGATAATAGGAGCATTTTGATAGGCTTCAGTATCTATCTTAACTATTTGCTCGGTATATAGTATAGTCTCCAATGTTTCGAGATTTCCTTGCACGACTCTTTTAGCAACACCTTGAAGTGTAGTTGCAACAAGCATATACGCCCAAGCAGGCACAATAGCATCTGTACTACAATATATGGCTACAAAAGAGTCCTTAAAAGGAGTGTAATCAAAGTTTTTTACGCTTTCGCGAAAGCTTTTCTCTCTTAATACAAACCCTTGATCTAGCCATTGAGATATGTCTAATGTTTTTCGCTCTCCAGCGATATAGAGATCTTCTAGATCAAAAGTAATTAACTTACTTTGCGCAACTCTATTAATAATCTCTTCTGTCATATTAGGATATTATTGTTTGTATTACTTTATAGCATTCCTAATTCTAATTTTGCTTCCTCACTCATAAGGTCCTGTGTCCAAGGCGGATCAAAAGTAATTTCCACCTCACAATCATTTACATCTTTAAGCGATTTCACCTTATCCTCTACTTCTTTAGGCAATGTTTCTGCCACGGGACAGTTAGGAGTTGTAAGTGTCATTAATATCTTTGTATCCATATCTTCATTTACAAATACGTCATAGATTAACCCTAACTCATAAATGTCTACTGGAATTTCTGGATCAAAAATAGTTTTAAGAACTCTTACTATTTTATCTCCTAATTCTTCTGTATTTATTGCTTCACTCATGGTGTTTAATTTACTTGTGATTGGTACGCTACTGCGTACAGCTTTATCTTTTTTATCATACTCACTAGCCCATTTGCACGTGTGGGAGAGAGATGTTCTTTTAATCCAATCTCATCTATAAATGAAGTATCTGCATTTATAATGTCTTGAGGAGATTGCCCAGAAAATGCTCTTATTAGTATTGCTATAATTCCTTTTGTAATAATCGCATCACTATCTGCTGTAAAATGAATTTTACCTTCTTCCATCTGGGCCTGCACCCACACTTTACTCTGACAACCTTTTATGATCGCATCTTCTGTTTTATAGGCCTCATCTATTAATGGCAAAGATTTACCAAGATCAATCATATATTCATACCGCTGCATCCAGTCGTCAAACATAGAGAACTCATCTATAATCTCTTCTTGTATTTGTTGTATAC
>CAZJRA010000383.1:0-1660 GCA_964548335.1 uncultured Flavobacteriaceae bacterium
GATTTATAGAGCCGTCACATCCAGGCCAAGTAGGAGGGACTTCAGATATTCGTAAAGTACTTGATTTTTTCATGTGTACTCCTTCTTGAGCAAAACTTACAGCACTCATTAATACGATGGCAAGAAATAATAATTTTTTCATTGTATGGTTTTTAAGTTATTAAATTGCAACGGCACCTTTAATGTGCGGATGCGGGTCATAGTTTTCTAAAGTAAAGTCTGCAAATTTAAAGCCAAAGATGTCTTTTACTTCAGGATTTATTTTTAAAGTAGGTAATTTACGTATTTCTCTTGACAATTGTAACTCTACTTGTTCAAAGTGATTACTGTAAATATGGGCATCTCCAAAGGTATGAACAAAATCACCTGCTTCATAACCACATACCTGTGCAATCATCATAGTAAGTAGTGCATAACTAGCTATGTTAAAAGGCACGCCAAGAAAAATATCGGCACTACGTTGGTACAATTGGCAAGATAACCTTCCATTAGCTACATAAAATTGAAAAAAAGCATGACAGGGAGGTAAGGCAGCTTTTCCATTTGCTACATTCTCTCCAAAGCTTACAGATGTATCTGGTAACACACTAGGGTTCCATGCGCTAACTAACATACGCCTGCTGTTAGGGTTGTTTTTTAAAGTGTTTATTACCTCTGCTATTTGGTCGAGGTTGTCGCTATTCCAGTTGCGCCATTGGTGACCATAAACAGGGCCTAAATTTCCATTCTCATCAGCCCATTCATTCCATATGCGAACTCCATTTTCTTGAAGATATCCAATGTTTGTATCCCCCTTTAAAAACCATAATAACTCATAAATGATAGATTTTAAATGAAGTTTTTTTGTGGTAACCATAGGGAAGCCTTCCGCTAGGTTAAATCGCATTTGATATCCAAAAACACTTTTGGTTCCAGTTTCTGTTCTGTCTCCTTTTGTGTTTCCGTGCTCCATAACGTGGCGCATGAGGTCGTGATATTGTTGCATATGAGTGTGTTTAAAATACTTTCGCGAAAGCGTTTAATCTTTTTAATGGCGTTTTGTATAGACTTCTAAGGTACTATTACATTGTATTTCCTCCAAAAATCGATATCTCTAAAACCAATGTTTTGAACAAGACAGTAATAAGCTTTAATTACGTTTAGAGATCTCGTCTCTTAATCGTGCTGCTAGCTCATAATCTTCATTGTTTACGGCTTGCTTTAACTGAGTATGTAGTTCCTGTAAAGATTTATTGTTGAGGTTGCTATTGTCTTCTGTTTCTTCTTCTAGCACAATTTCATCCATGAGAACTTCATCATCTTCTGTCAATTTTTCTGGATTTGTATTTCCTTTCAAGAAGATTCCTGCTTTGTCAAGAATGTTTTTGTAAGTAAAAATAGGTGCTTGAAATCTAAGAGCTAAAGAGATAGCATCACTTGTACGAGCATCTATAATTTCTTCTATCTTATCACGCTCGCAAATTATACTTGAATAAAAGACACCGTCTACTAGCTTGTGTATGATTACTTGTTTAATAACAATATCAAAACGATCTGAAAAGTTTTTAAAAAGGTCGTGTGTTAAAGGTCGTGGTGGTCTTATCTCTTTCTCTAGAGCAATGGCAATTGACTGTGCTTCAAAAGCTCCAATAACAATAGGTAACTTGCGCTTTCCATCTAC
>CAZJRA010000384.1:0-1654 GCA_964548335.1 uncultured Flavobacteriaceae bacterium
GTATCTATATTTATATGCATTTCGGGATTTGAAATAACATACCCCATACGCTTACCATAAAAAGTTCCTTGTTTTATTAAATCTATACTCGTAAGGTAAATACTACCATCGCGATGATAGGCATTAGGTAATTCCTGCCTTCTAGAAATAATTTCTTTTTCTCCTGTGCTTATCTGTAAGCTTCCATTAATTTCTTCAAACACCCAATGTGGGTTGTATTCATGAGGTACTGGAAGTACCGATATTAAAGAGTCTAGCTCTTTTGATTTATAATTATCTATAGCTTGGTCTATACTCTCACAATCTCTAAAAGGCGTTGTAGGTTGTAATAAACAAACCGCATCATAGGATTGTCCTAAATCTTCATAAAATTGTATGGCGTGTTGTACGACATCTATAGATTTTGCCGTGTCTGAAGCTAAGTATTCAGGGCGAATAAACGGTACTTCAATCCCATATTTTTTACCAACCTGAGCAATATTCTCATCATCTGTAGACAATACGATATTAGTAAGCAAAGTGCTTTTCTGTGCTGCTTCTATGGTGTAAGCTACTAAGGGTTTACCTCCTAGTTCTTTTTTATTTTTTCCAGGAACACCTTTACTTCCTCCTCGCGCTGGTATGAGACCTAATACACGCATTAGTAGGTGATGGTTTTATGAAAACTTAATTCACAAGTAGCGAGAATAGCTGCAATTTTATTCCCTGCATCTCCATCTCCATAAATAGATGATGAGGCTACTTGAGTAACTCCTATTTGATTTTTAATTGCTTGTTTTATCGCTAGTTTCTCGTAAGCGACATCTAACACATTGTTTCCGCGATCACGACCGTTCTGCCTAGTACCTATATTTACTACAGGAACTCCTAAGTATGCACACTCACGTATTCCCACACTGCTATTACCTACAAGACACTTGGAGTTTACAAGGAGCTTTAAAAAGTCCTGAGGCTCCATATTTTTAAAGAAGCGTATGTTTTGAGGGTTCATGCTTTCGCGAAAGCTTCTAATCCCATTACTCGTTCCATCAGAGCCTGCATCTACATTGGGCCAAAACCAAAATGTAGGCACTTCTAACTCGTGAACTACTTCTAGAGTTTTAAGAACGTCCTCCTTTGCACTCTGATACTCTGTAGTTACAGGATGTTGCATCACCACAAGATAGTCTCCGCTTGCATCTATGCTTGCCCCTACTCCTCCATACTTCTTTAAGGGATCAAAATCTAAAGCTGGCTTCTCCTTAATATCTTTTGCAATATCTATAGATGGACAGCCTGTGTTAAATACTTTTTCTGGGTGTTCTCCTAGTTTTATGACACGATTGCGTGCATTCTCACTAGCCACAAGATGAATATCTGCCAGCTTGGTATTTGCGTGGCGTACTTTTTCATCTATATTACCTGTTACTTCACCGCCTTGAATATGCACTAAAGGAATGTTTTGATAAGAAGCCGCTATAGAAGTTGCTATAGTTTCAAAACGGTCTGCTATGGTTACCACCATATCGGGTTGTAGCTTATCAAAAACTGTTGCTAGTTCCATCACACCTAGACCTGTGGTCTTTGCCATGGCTGTTTTGTTCTCTCCTTCTAACACCATATACACCTTTTCTGCAATGGTAAATCCATCTTGCTCTATATACTCCACTGCATT
>CAZJRA010000385.1:0-1641 GCA_964548335.1 uncultured Flavobacteriaceae bacterium
AAAGTGACAACAGCAAAAAGGCCTAAAATAAATTTGTTTGTTTTCATTTTGTTTCTGTTTGTTTTTGTTTGTTTTTGTATTTAAAAAATTAGAATGAATATTTAAATTGTAATGCGATATTAACCCCTCGTTTGTAACTTGATAAAGCAAACTCTTCTGCGATAAAACTAGAAGTTCCATTTTCACTAATTACTTCTGTGACAGGAATATTTAATTGATTAGCGAGGCTTTCTCCTATGTTTGCGTTTTCTCTTACACGCTCTATTGTTGGGTTTAGTAAGTTTTTAATGCTCGCGTTAATCTCAAATTG
Source organism: uncultured Flavobacteriaceae bacterium (assembly GCA_964548335.1). Classification (GTDB taxonomy): domain Bacteria; phylum Bacteroidota; class Bacteroidia; order Flavobacteriales; family Flavobacteriaceae; genus Dokdonia. Next base: position 311 of record CAZJRA010000385.1, read on the forward strand.
ATCAGTAACCTTGTTTTTCCATACAAAATCTAGTGTAGGTACTCCCTTCTCTACAATATTACCTAATTGCCCTGACCCTAGTGCGTCTATACGATCTGAAAAGTATGAGAATACTAGGTTAGCGATAGGTTTATATTCTTTAAATGTAGGTGAATAACTTAGGTTTGCGTTTACAAGGAATTCTGAAGCGCCTTGAAGATCATCTGAATCTCTATTGAAATTGGTGTTAAAAGTTCCTGAAACCGTTTTTAAATCTTGCTCTGTAGCTGTGTAAGTTGCATTTAAACTTGCAGAAAGAATTTTGTTTTCTTCACTGTCCACTAAAAGTGTTTTACGCCCTTCTAATTCCACTCCAAAAACTTGAGCTTGATCACCTGTTCTAAAGAAACGTTGCGTTCCTGTAGCATCATTTGCAGATACAAGGTTTATAGGGTCATTTATAAACTTAGCAAAAGTTCCTGCAGAAAAGAGTTCTCCTTTTTTAAAGAACCACTCGTACTTAGCATCTATATTTATAATTGTAGAAAATGCAGGGTCGTTTAATAAATCTGGATTACCTCCTATACGATCTGTTACGCTCTCGTATACAAATGGAGCTACTTCCTTGAATTCTGGATTAGATACGGTTCTACTTCCAGATAAACGAAGGTTTTGATCTTCTTTTAATTCATACTTTACATTTACACTAGGTAAGATAAAGAACTCATTAGCTTCATTGCTTCCTGGATTATTAAAAGCAAGGTTAATTACATTATATTCAATACTTTGGTTAAAATTTTCTAAGCGTAAACCAGGAACTAAGGTTAGTTTTTCTCCAACCTTATAAGTGGCATCTGCATATAGAGCGTGAATATCCAATTCTCCAGAATAGGTATTCTCTAATTCCCCTGGTAGATTTGTAGTACCTAATCCGTCTAGCGCTCTAAAGACTCTAGTATTAAATACAGTACCTAGATTTTGAGGACTAAATATATCGTTAAGATTGTTAGGGTCTAGAACTTCTGTTCCAGGATTTATAATGTCATATCCAAAACGTTGGTTTTCAAAAGATCGTTCTTTTAAACGGCCATTATATCCAAAGTTAAAAGTTAAGTCTTCTGAATTTTCGTATTTTACATTAACCCGAGCATTCAATTCATCTTCTTCTATGTTTTGAAAATATCTCTGGTTGTCAAAAGCTACTTGACTGAAAAATACAGGGTTTGTACTAGCATCGTTGTCTAAAGCAAGGTCATATTGCTCAAGCGCGATACGCTTTCTATCTGGCTGTCTTGCAAGTACGTTATTATAGCCAATACCGTAATCTACTTTAACTTTTTCGTTAATACGAC
>CAZJRA010000386.1:0-1613 GCA_964548335.1 uncultured Flavobacteriaceae bacterium
GTACTATAGTGCCAAGTGGTCTTTCATACAGGTTTATAAATCATTCTAGTATATTAGATAATCCAGATCTTTTTTATGATAATATACACGTGAATAAAAAAGGACGAAGATTGGCAAGTCAAGCCTTTGCATTTGAATTAAAGCAATAATATTTTTCTTATTTTTAAAACAAAACCAACTCAATGCATATTGCTTTTCTTACGCCAGAATTTCCACATCCAAAAGTTCGTGCATCTGCAGGAATAGGTACGAGCATTAAAAATCTAATAGAAGGAATACAAAATGTTGATAGTGTGTCCTCATCTTTTAAAGAGGCGTGTGTACATCAGGAACTAAAGATTTCTGTCTTTGTATACGGTCAGACAGAAACAACTTCTTGGTCAGAGAACAATATTACATTCCATCTCATAGAGCATAAAAAGTATCGTTTAGGCGGTTTTATAAGGTATAGGAGATATGTAAATAAATATATCAATAGAGTAATTAAAAGAGATGCTATTAACCTTATAGAAGCGCCAGATTGGACAGGGATTACTGCTTATATGAAATTCTCAATTCCTCTAGTGATTAGATTACATGGTACAGATGCTTATTTCTGCAATTTAGAAGGACGTGAGCAGAAAAAGAAAAACTATCATTTAGAAATGAAAGCATTACTAGGAGCAGATCTAATAACGTCTGTAAGTAAATTTACGGCTCTAGAAACTGCTAGAATTTTTAATATTTCTAACCCTATAGAAGTTATCCATAATGCGATAGATGTTTCTTTTTTTAAACCTTCAAAAGTTAAACCTAAAGAAGATACCATTCTTTATTTTGGGAGTGTGATTAGAAAAAAAGGGGTTTTAGAATTAGCAAAATCTTTTAAGAAGGTATTAGATAAAAAACCCATGGCTACACTTATATATTTAGGGAAAGATGTGAGGGATGTAAAAGAGGGATTATCTACAATACAACTAATTCAAGATATTTTAGGAAAGGACCAAGCGGCAAATGTAATATTTGTTTCACAAGTTCCTTATGCTAAGGTTAAGAGTTATATAGAGGAGGCATCTGTAATATGTTTACCTAGTCATGCAGAAGCTTTTCCTATGACTTGGCTAGAGGCTATGGCTATGGCAAAACCTATGGTGACAAGTGATGTAGGGTGGGCGTCAGAAATAATGATTCAAGAAAAAACAGGATTAACTGTCAACCCTAATAAAATTGATGAACTAGCAAAAGCATTATTATTTATGCTTACTAATGCAAAGGAAGCAAGTGTCTATGGAGAAGCCGCGAGAAAGCATCTTATTACTAATTTTAAACCGACAGATATAGGGATACAAAATCTAGAATTTTATCAAAAAGCCTTAAAAGCGTGATTATTGTAACTCATATAAAAGGGCAATACGTAGTAAAAGTGCACGATAGCACAAATGAGGCTATAGATGTGTCTAGTAAAAAACCTACACAAACATTGTTTGAGTTAGGAGAGAGGTTTCCAGATAAATGGATTGTTTGGTGTGAAGAAAGTTTGGTAAACTACGTTGATTTTTCAAAAATTAAAAATACGTTACATCACAATAGGATGATGATTAGCGACTTGAGTTTACAAAATCCTATACCATTAG
>CAZJRA010000387.1:0-1604 GCA_964548335.1 uncultured Flavobacteriaceae bacterium
ATCAAAAATGGATCCTCTCTATGGAATGAAGCAAAAGATGTAATTAAGGTTAATATTTATCGCATAGTTCAAGAGCTAATTCAAAACATATTAAAACATGCCAGGGCAAATAATATCATCATAGAATTTAATGCTGAAGAAGATTTTTTATATTTAACCCTTATTGATAATGGTATTGGTTTTTCTAAAGATAAAGTACAAAAGGGAATTGGTCATAAAAATATCCGTTCAAGGCTACAAACTATAAATGGAAAATTGAAGATTAACTCAATAATAAATGAAGGTACAACCATAGAAATAAAAATCCCTATATGAGCACTAAGAAGTCATTAAACGTTTTAATAATTGATGATCATCCACAGATTTCCCAATCATTTATAATGGCTTTAAATAAAATTGAAAGCGAATCTGATAAGTATGAGTTCATAATAAAAGAAGCTACTAGTTTAGATATAGCACATAACCTCATTATTGAAGTTACTAATATTACTTTCGATTTAATTTTTCTAGACATAAAATTACCACCTTCAAAAGACGGTAAATATTTGTCTGGAGAAGACTTAGGTATTACAATAAGAGAACATTCTTCAGACTCAAAGATTATTGTCGCTACGACGTACAATGATAATTTTAGAATAAACAACATTCTTAAGTCTATTAATCCTGAAGGCTTATTAATTAAAAATGATTTACAATCCAGGGTTTTAATTAATGCTATTGAAGATGTCTTAGATAATATTCCAACGTATAGTAAAACAGTTAAGAGTTTTTTACAAAAATTAGTTTCTTCAGATATTACTTTGGACCAATTAGATCGTCAAATTATCTATCATCTGTCTGTGGGTGGCCGTACAGTAGAGTTACCCAATATACTACCAATGTCTATTGCTGGTGTAGAAAGAAGAAAGCGACATATCAAAGAAGCTTTTGGTATCTCTGGGCAAGACGACAGAGCTCTTGTTAAAATTGCTCGAGAAAAGGGGTTTATATAATGCTTTTTAGAAAGTAAGGTGACCGCCTACAATTAGTAAGGGTATCACTTATCAATTTTCAGTTATAAGTTCTTAAATTTAAAATTGTGTATTTCTACACGATTATTGAATTTATAAATAATTGAAATTAAATGTTGAAAGCCTACTAATCGAATTCAATGATTTTGGTTATGAAAATAACGAAGAAGACGAAATGGTAGGAAGGAAATCCAACACTTCAGACATATTCTATTCGATAAACCAAGCGAATAAATCTCCATTAATAGCAACCTGGCTTGCTGCTGATTTAGTTGGTGGGTTAATAAATGGTATCTCAGCAGCAGCTGTTTCTGCATCAACAAGTGCTGTTGGAAAAATTATTAAATGACTTTCATAATGGAAAAGAGTTTGACTATATTTTTAACACTAATTTTATTAACTATAATTGGATATTTTACTGGCTTATATGACTTGAAAACTTCAAATAGTATCATTGTTTCAATAGTAATTGGAGGTTATATTGGCGGTAAATTATTGAGTAGTAAAAACTCATAGTAAAGAGTATAAAAGATAGTAGTTAAGCATTTTATACAAAAATTAGTTTCTTCAGATATTACTTTAGACCAATTAGAT
>CAZJRA010000388.1:0-1599 GCA_964548335.1 uncultured Flavobacteriaceae bacterium
AATCAGTATTAAGATTATTACTCTTTTCATAGCTCTAAGCTATTGAATGTGTGATACATATACAAATCAAAGCTCAGGAAGTTTTAAATGAATCCACTACCCTATTAGTAATCAAATAGTAATCACAGTAAACTCATGATTTTCTGGATGTAATGATTCTAAAATTATAGGAATAAGAGTTTCTCCATACTCTAAATAAAATTCGGCAAAATTAGTATTTCGTTCTTGAAGACTTTGCAGTGGAAAACTAGCGTCTTGTAAACGTACCAAACGCTGTACCTCTTCTTTTAGTTTATACTTTTGGGCACGTAGTAATCTACTCTCTAAATTATCAAGCCCTTTTAATTGTTTTACTTCTTGAGCTTTTACAGCTCCTATAAAAGACACATCTGTCTCTTTTGCAATCGAATACATTGATTCAAATTGTTTCTTTAAAAAAGTGCGTTGTTCTGAAAAGTCTATAGTAATATGAGAGATACGACGTATTTGCTGATTTACTAACGTCTCTTGCTTGTTAAATAATTGTTGTGTATTGACCCCTAGGTTTTCTGCTTTCTGTGCTTGTTTCCTGGTACGCAGTAAGGCCGAATTACGTAGCATCAAAATAGGAAACGGTATCTCTACTTCTTCAAAATATGATTTTAACTGAAACCAATACGCTAGTTCTCCTCCTCCTCCTATATAACATAGATTAGGCAAAATTACTTCTTGAAATAACGGACGTAATAAAGCATTAGGAGAAAATCGTTCTGGATGCTCTTCTAATTCAGCAAGGATATTTTCCTTAGTAAAAAGCATTTCTGTGTCATTTACACGATAGGAATCTCCTTCCTGTATAATGCGTTCTCGTACCCCCTTCTTTATATAAAACAAGTTAATTTCACGAGGGTGTACTTGTTCTTTATACCCAGCACTCACTAAGTTATTAGTTTGCTCGGTTACTTTTTTATGAGCAATTTGCTCTTCTAACTCACGTTTTACAAAAGGTATAAATTCACGTTTTAAATCTGCATCATTCCCGTCTACAATAACTAAACCGTATTCTCCAAAAAGCTCATTTGCAAGATAACGTGTTGCTGCTGCTAATGTATCGTGTTTAAGATATGCTTCTTCAAAGAGAGTAGCTAAAAATCTTGCATTCTTAGAAGTTCCTAATTCTGTTTTAAAAAGGGTTAATACTTCTAAAAGTCCAGAAGTATCCAACTCCCCTACTGCTCCACTTGCCTTACGGTTCCATTGAACTTTCTTACCCTTATACCTAAAGTAGTTTATTTCGTCAAAATCGTGGTCTTCGGTTGCCATCCAATATACTGGCACAAAATGCTGATTGGGGTGTTGCAGATTAAGCTTTCGCGAAAGCGTAATCGTATGTATTATTTTATATAAAAAATATAAAGGACCCGTAAAGAGGTTTAATTGATGCCCCGTAGTTATTGTAAAGGTTTCTGATTCGTTTAGGCTTTCTATATTAGACACAACTAATTCAGAAGGCGACAATGAAGCATACTGCGTTTTTAAAACGTTACTAAGTACATTCCTAGTTTCTTTAGAAAAGGACGTTTTTTTCTCTTCTAACTTAGCTTCAAAATTATCTAAAGA
>CAZJRA010000389.1:0-1599 GCA_964548335.1 uncultured Flavobacteriaceae bacterium
GGGAAGAGGCAAAAGGGTTGTAATAGCTGTATCTAATTAGTTAGATTGTATTTTATCAGCTTCGGGATATTTTAAGAGCTTGATAACCATTAAGATGTATTAATTCTTAAGTGCTACACTTCATTCTTTGTCTATAGACTGTAAATACAGTTGTTCTACTTTTTCGCGGGCCCACGGGGTTTTGCGCAAAAAAGTAAGGCTAGACTTAATAGAAGGGTCTTTTTTAAAACAATTAATATTTACCTGATAACTCAGTTCTTTAAAACCGTATTTAGTGACTAGAAACTCTAGTATATCTGCTAGTTTTATACCGTGTAGCGGGTTGTTAGGTTGTGCCATAAGGTAAAAGTAAAAAAATAGTAGGGGATAGCCCCTATAAGATGATAACTGTTTATTTTTACCGCGTGATTCGTACGATACAAAAACACACTTATTCTAATAAAACCGTGCTTAAAGCACAGTTACTCCAGTGGGCACAGCAGTACGAGGAAGTTGTGTGGTTAGATAGTAATAATTACGAAAACCAAAACTACCCATCCTATGACGCCATACTTGCAGTAGAGGCTTTTACTAGTATTAAAACAGATTATCAGAATGCTTTTGATAAACTAGAAGAATACCAGAGTACGACAAAAGATTGGATTTTTGGGTATCTCTCTTATGACCTTAAAAATGATGTAGAGCGATTGCGTTCTCAAAATAATGATAAGCTCGGTTTTCCTGACTTACAGTTTTTTCAACCTAAAAAGATATTCTTCTTAAAAGACGGAGAGCTCACGATCTCATACCTTCCTATGTGTGATGATGAGATGGAAGAAGATTACAATAGTATCACAGCTTTTCAAACCAAATTTCCAGCTTCTAACAGTGGAAAACCTTTATCTATAACGTCAAAAATAAGCAAAGAAACCTATAAAGAAAAAGTAGGCAAAATGCTTCAGCATATTCATAGAGGAGATATTTATGAGGCAAATTTTTGTCAAGAGTTTTTTGCTCACGGGCATATAGACCCATTGCGTACGTATGTAAATTTAAATCGTATTAGTTGCCCGCCATTTGCAACGTATCTCAAGTTAGAAGACCATTACTTGCTTTCGGCGACGCCAGAACGCTATTTAAAGAAAATGGGCAATGCGGTAATAAGCTCACCCATAAAAGGAACTGCAGCACGTAACAAAGAGGAGAGGAAAGATAACGCTTTCGCGAAAGCGCTATCTGAAAACCCAAAAGAGCGCTCAGAAAATGTAATGATAGTAGACCTTGTACGCAATGACCTGTCTAGAATAGCTCTAAAAGGGAGTGTAGAAGTAGAGGAGTTATGCAAGGTATATTCTTTTAAGCAAGTACATCAAATGATTTCTACGGTAGCTTGTCGGGTAGGTCTTGGCATCTCGGCTGTAGATGTGATACGCGCTACGTTCCCTATGGGGAGTATGACGGGCGCACCTAAGATAAGCGCGATGCAAATTATAGAAAATTTAGAAGAGACTAAGCGTGGTTTGTATAGCTGTGCAGTAGGGTATTTTACTCCAGAAGGTGATTTTGATTTTAATGTGATAATCCGCAGCATTCTTTACAATGCAGCAGATAGCTATATAT
>CAZJRA010000390.1:0-1585 GCA_964548335.1 uncultured Flavobacteriaceae bacterium
CATCATCTATAGCATCTATTAATTAAACGGCATTTTATAATTTATTATTTATAACTGTAATAACAGTATTTCGCATAAAAAAGATTTGTAGTGATGTTAAGTGTCTCCTAACTATAAGACGAGTATAGACCCGTAGTCTTACAGTTTTTAAACACATATATTTATTTAATATACTCAAAAAAGAGGAAATATCCTCTTTTTTTTTCAAGAACTAATCTTTTAAAAATCAAATTTATAGGGAGCCCCTATCAGACCTTGCAAGCCTTGCACTTGATAATTTTGCCATCTCTCATAATCATTATCTAGAATATTATTAACCCTAGCAAAAGCACTTAAGCGGTCATTGACACGATACCCTACATGTGCGTTTATATCAAAATAGTTCTCCAATACAATTACTTCTCGAGACAAAACAGGAGTGGTTGAATTACCTGCAAAGCCTAAATCCTGACGTTCCCCTACAAAAAACAGATTTACTCCTGTAAACCATTGCTTTGTAATCTGGTAATCTCCAAAAATAGATGCTGTGATATCCGGAAGGTTCCACGCTTCTAGCTCTCTATCTGTCGTATATGAATTAAACTGACCGTTTATTTTCATTTTAAACTTACTATTTACATCAATATTAAGTTCTCCAAAAACACCAAAAGTCTCTACATCATCATAAGCTACAGTAAAAGAGTTTCCATTAAGCCAAGCTGCAGCTCCTTCGGAAAACAATGATGAATCATTATTTACAAACAGTGGTTTATTTATTTCTGACGCATAATTTGCTCTCAAATTAAAACTTAAACTATTAGATAGTTTTCCTTTTATTCCTAAATACCCGTCGTATTGCTTATCTGTAGTTTGAACCCTTTGATCTGGGGCAATAAATGGGTTTTCTTGAGCAAAATCGTGATAATTATTTTGATGTAAATCACCTTCTACCCCTGCATAACCTATAAAATAATCTCCCACTACCCTGTATGAAGCCGATACTCTAGGGTAAACAAATATATCAGTATCACTAACCTCTTCACTCCCCACAGAAGTACGACTCTCATTACTTACAAAAGCAGCGAACCCAATATTTAAACTTAGGTCATCATGTAAAATCTCAAGGTTAGGACTAATACCCGCATTTAAAATACTATAATCATTAGCTGTAATAGCTCCTGTAAACTCATTATCAAAACTACCATCTAGATAATCTACCTCTATTCCTGTTGTAATATTCTCTCCTGCAATAGGGAACACTACTGTAGGCTTTACCACAGCTCTTAGCTCATTACTATTCTCTGAATCTTGAAAATAACGTAAATCTATAGTTGCTCCTTCAAAAAAAGCATCATTAAATTGTACACCTCCATTTATTCCTCCTGTAATATAAGAATGCGCTACATCTGTATCTTCTGTAATAAAAGAAGGATCTATTAAATTTTGTAAGTCTACTATTTCTTGAGCAATTCCATACCAATTAAATGATTGATGTTTTCCATCTAACCCTACACGCCAACTCATTTTCTTCTCCCTAGCTCCGTAATTTAATTTTAATCGTGTATCATAAAAATCATCATCTACAAGCACATCATCTATACCTCCT
>CAZJRA010000391.1:0-1582 GCA_964548335.1 uncultured Flavobacteriaceae bacterium
GTTTATAGAAAATATTCAAAAAGTTACTGTATAAAAACAGCCCCTTTGATTGAGGCTGTTTTAAAAGAATTCAAAATAATACGATTCCTATTCCTTTAATTACAAATTATTTATGAGTATCATAATAGACATACATGCAAGACAAATTCTAGATTCTAGAGGAAACCCTACTGTAGAGGTAGATGTATATACAGAAAACGGTTTTATGGGGCGTGCAGCTGTTCCTTCTGGAGCTTCTACAGGCGAGCATGAAGCAGTAGAGTTAAGAGATGGTGGTAGTGAATTTATGGGAAAAGGAGTGCGCACTGCTGTTAAGAATGTGAATACAGTAATTGCCGAAACACTTTTAGGAACGTCTGTTTTTCAGCAAGGTTTGATTGATCAAACAATGATTGATCTAGATGGAACTAAAAATAAGTCTAAGTTAGGAGCTAATGCTATATTAGGAGTTTCTTTAGCTTGCGCGAAAGCTGCCGCTGCCGAACTTAATCTTCCATTGTATAGATATATAGGAGGAGTGAGTGCTAATACACTTCCCGTACCTATGATGAATATTATTAATGGGGGGTCACATAGTGATGCACCTATTGCTTTTCAGGAATTTATGGTGATGCCTGTTAAAGCGAAAGATTTCTCACAAGCAATGCAAATGGGAACGGAAATCTTTCACAATCTTAAAAAAGTATTACACGATCGTAATTTAAGTACAGCTGTAGGAGATGAAGGAGGATTTGCACCATCATTAGATGGGACTGAAGATGCGTTAGATAGCATAAAGATTGCTGTAGAAAAAGCGGGCTATACTTGGGGAGATGAAATTATGATTGCTTTAGATTGTGCCGCGGCAGAGTTTTATGTAAACGGAAAATATGACTACGCTAAGTTTGAAGGAGCTACCGGAAAAATACGTTCTAGTGAAGAGCAGGCAGATTACCTTGCAGAGTTAGCAGCTAACTACCCTATTATTTCTATAGAAGATGGGATGGATGAAAATGACTGGGAAGGATGGAAATACCTTACTGAGAAGATAGGGGATAAAGTGCAGCTAGTAGGAGATGACTTATTTGTAACAAATGTAGAAAGGCTCTCAAGAGGAATTAATGAAGGAATTGCAAATTCTATTTTAATAAAAGTAAATCAAATAGGAACACTTACTGAAACAATAGCGGCTGTAAATATGGCGCATAATGCAGGTTATACCTCTGTTATGTCGCATAGATCTGGAGAAACTGAGGATAATACCATAGCAGATCTTGCAGTAGCTTTAAATACGGGACAAATTAAAACAGGGTCAGCATCAAGGTCAGATCGTATGGCTAAGTATAATCAGTTATTACGTATAGAAGAACAATTAGGAACAACTGGTTATTTTCCTGGAAAAAAAGCTTTTAAAATAAAATAGCTAAAGTAATAAAAGGCCTTTGAGGATTTTATTTTTTTCAGAAACGTTCTTTGTTCTAATATTTTAATAACAAACCGTTCTTAAGGTCTATATATTAACAAAATAAAAAAATGTTAAACTAATGTTACAAAGGGTTAAACAAATAAACTCTTTTTTGTAAATTAGCATTCAAACATATAG
>CAZJRA010000392.1:0-1580 GCA_964548335.1 uncultured Flavobacteriaceae bacterium
ATACTCTTCATATCTACTTAATAAATAAAAACTCGCAGCAAAAATATCATAGGGAAGCCTAGATACAGAACTCTTAACATTAAAGAAGCATGGTACTCCATTCCAATCTTTCACCTGTATAGACGTATCATTTATCCCTTGTTCAAAAAGAAGCTCTACGCGTCCAAAATGCAACTCATTTCCTAATTGTTTATGGGTATAAGATAATTTTGGTCCCTTATGGGCTACAAATGTTTCTATGTCAGAAGTAAACGCAACAGTGAGCCCTAGCACACTCGTAAAGATATGCTTGAATATATAGCGCACCCTTGGAGTAACTTTGTGAGTATAAATAAGTAGCGTTACGTTCATAAAACACCTTCGTCTGCAAAGCTAAAATACCCTTTTTCGGTTATTATTAAGTGATCTATAACCCTTAAATCAAGACTCTTTGATGCAGTTGCTAACTTTTGCGTTACTTGTTTATCTGCTTCACTAGGTTGTAATGTACCTGAAGGGTGGTTATGTACAAGCGCAAGAGAAATAGCCCCTACCTCTAGAGCTCTTTTTAACGCAATACGAGTATCAACGAGTGTTCCCGTCATTCCCCCTTTACTCAATTGAAGTTTATCCAATACCTTATTAGAATTATTAAGATAAATAACCCAAAATTCTTCATGTGGCAAGTCTCCTAGTAAAGGATGCATTAGTTCAAATATAGATTTGCTAGATGTGATATGCTTTCGCGAAAGCGCTTCTCCCCCACCTCTTCTTCGACCTAATTCTAAGGCTGCCGCTATCGAAATTGCTTTTGCTTCTCCGATTCCCTTAAATTTTATTAAACCCTTTATCGAAACTTTTCCTAATTCTGACAAATTATTCGCTACCGAAGCAAGAATACGTTTACTCAGTCCTACAGCACTCTCTTCTCGATTTCCCGACCCTATTAGGATAGCAATAAGCTCTGCATCAGAAAGCGCAGAACGTCCTTTAGAAAGAAGTTTTTCACGAGGACGATCATCTTCAGACCAATTTTTAATAGGAAATGGTTTCTTTTCAGACATAACAGGTTAAATATAAAGATTGTATTTTTAAGTATGTTACTATTACCGTTAGAAACTAAAAAGAAAAGCGAATCAAATCGCTTTTAGCCCATAAGCATATACAGGAATTAAAACACGAATCACTGCCTTATTATAAAACAGCGAACGACAATGGGTAAAATAACACCTAGACAAATGCTAAAACAGTGTCAAGCTTATCTTAATAGCATACTAAAAAAAGACTGTAATCTAAACTGTAAAACCTCCAAAAAAATATAAGCATAGATATTGCAAATTTTATTAAAATAATTTCAATCCTTGAAAACAGTTTTTCTTAATTTAAACGTAAACATATAGTTTGTATATATATAAGTTGGCAAACATTCCCACATCAGAATCCGATTAATTCCTCGAGCTAACTAAAAAAAACAATTAACTGATTATCAAATATCAAACATTACTTTAGTCGAGATTAGACTAGCAATCCAAAAATTATTTTCTAAAAGAACTTATTAAAGTGTGATTTTTTAAAATCATTTGCGAATAATATATGTAAAC
>CAZJRA010000393.1:0-1560 GCA_964548335.1 uncultured Flavobacteriaceae bacterium
TTTCTCCTTCCAAGATGTAATCAGCGTCTTTAATTTGAGGTAGCTAATTCTTAAGTGTATCAATACTCATTGCATTAGACCCGTCAACTAAGTTTACATCAATACGGATTTCTTCGGTTTCGTGTTGATCCTTAAGGCCTGCCGAAACATAAGTGTTTGTTCCACTTTTTCTATACGCAATCGCACTCGTCCCCAAAATCATCCCTTGATTGATCATTTTTTGGAAAGGTTCTTCTACAGAAACGTGCCCTCTGTCTTTTAAGAATTTCACCCAGAAACGAGAGTATAATAAGTGACCTGTTCCGTGCTCAGATCCTCCTATGTATAAATCTACATTACCCCAATAATCAAGGGCTTCTTTGCTTGCAAAAACACCATCACGCTGCGCTTTCTCCATATATCTAAAGAAATACCAGCTGCTTCCTGCCCATCCTGGCATTGTATTTAATTCTAAAGCAAAAATGGTTTCCCCATTTACTAAATCATTACTTACAACTTCGTTTTTAACGGTATCCCACGCCCAAACATCTGCACGACCCAGCGGCGGCTCTCCTGTTTCGGTAGGGAGGTATTTTTCTATTTCTGGCAGTTGGATAGGCAAATGCGCTGCATCTATCATTTGAGGAGCCCCGTTTTTGTAGTACACAGGAAAAGGCTCTCCCCAATAACGTTGTCTTGAAAAGACAGCATCACGTAAGCGATAATTAGTCTTTCCAGCTCCAGCTCCTATCTTTTCTAGTTCGTAAATCGCAAGTTTTACAGCTTTCTTATATTTTAATCCATTTAAAAAGTCTGAATTTGCAATCACTGTCGCTGCTTTATCAGAAAACGCTTCTTCTGAGATGTCTGCACCCTCAAAAACATTCGGAATGTCTATCCCAAAATGATTTGCAAAGTCATAATCTCGTTGGTCACCACAAGGTACTGCCATTACAGCTCCTGTACCATATCCAGCAAGTACATAATCTCCTATCCAGATAGGAATAGGTTCTTTAGTAAAAGGATGCTCTGCATAAGCTCCCGTAAATGCACCAGAAATGGTTTTTACATCTGCCATACGCTCACGTTCAGAACGCTTTGCCGTGGCTTCTATATAGGCATCAACCTCAGCTTTTTGTTCTGGCGTGGTGATTTCTTGTACTAAATCAAGTTCTGGCGCTAAGGTCATAAATGAAACTCCAAAAATAGTATCAGGTCTAGTCGTAAAAACTTCTACTTTTTGATCGTGATCTTTTAGCTGAAAAGAGACGGTTGCCCCTACAGATTTTCCAATCCAATTGCGTTGTGTCTCTTTAATAGACTCGCTCCAATCTATCCCATTTAATCCTTGAATCAATCGCTCTGCATATGCCGAAATACGCATAGACCATTGCGTCATTTTTTTACGCACTACAGGATGCCCGCCACGTTCTGACACACCATTTACAATCTCATCATTTGCAAGAACAGTTCCTAGTGCTGGGCACCAGTTTACTTCTGTTTCGGCTAAGAAGGTTAATCTATATTTTAATAAAATTTGTTGTTGTTCTTTTTCTGAAAACGCGTTCCACTCATCTGCTG
>CAZJRA010000394.1:0-1555 GCA_964548335.1 uncultured Flavobacteriaceae bacterium
TAGTAATACGATTGCATATGTAGATCACAACCCAGCTTCTGGAAGTGTGTATAGCTTAAGGGCTCAACAAGGGGCTGACTCAGGTGAAATAGCCACAATTGATTCAGGCCATTTTGATTTAGTGGCAGTAAAAAAAGTAACTGTAATACAAACACTAATGGCTAGCACTCCTCCTCCAACTACTCCTCCCCCAACGGGACCTGCTTCCTTAACATCAAGTGGTACTCCAACTACTTTTGTTACAACTGCAAACCCTAATAATAATTTTTCAAACGTCCAATTAAATGATAACAACATGTTTTTCTGGTCATTCCAATTTAATGGGCCTAACCCTGCCGTAACCAATAATTATGAAATATTACTTGATGACCTTCCTTATCAAATAAGTGGTTTTACTTTAGGAGCCCACACCGTTGTTGAGCAAGATAATGGAGACGGCACTTTTGATTATTTATTTACTAGCACTTCAGCAATAGGCGGCAGTAATGGTTTTAGACAAATTACGGCAAGTTCAATAACAAGCACAGGTAGTGGAGCAGCTGGGTGCGGTTGCATATCGTTTTTTTTACTGTAATATAATCTTAATAAAAAATGAAGCACTCAATATACATAATAGCCTTGTCTTTCCTTCAGTTAGGAATAGGGCAAGAAGCTTTTCATAATTTTGGAGACATCCAAATACATGATCAAGGTCAAATAGGTTTTCATATAGATTTAGTAAATGATGGAGATTTTGACAATAATCTGGGCTTAGCTGGGTTTTACAACACCCAACAAGAACTATTTATTTCTGGAAACAATCAACCTATTTTTTATAATATGGAGGTAGATGTAGAAGATAATCTTATACTTGAAACAACCACTGGAGTAAGTAATTTCTTAGAGTTCTTAGACGGTCGTATTATCACACCTAGAGAAGATATCTCAACACATCTAGACTTCACTAATAACGGGAACTACTTAGGTGAATCAGACCCAACACACGTAGATGGGTATATTAATAATGATGGAGAGCTAGATTTTAAATTCCCCATAGGAGATGATTTTAGACTAAGAACAATGACTGTCTTAAGACAAGACGATAGATTTGCGACATTTACAGGAGCTTACTTTTTTGAAGATCCAAACAATCCATCTACATTAGGTAACGCTTTAACTACATCTAATTTTCAAAACTCTTTATCTATTATAAGTGAGGTAGAGTATTGGGATCTAGATGGGACAAGACCTGTGCAAGTAACACTTACTTGGGATGAACTAAGTGAAATAGAAACACTCGCAGATGATTTATCGTTTTTAAGAGTCGTAGGCTTCTCCCCCAGACTTAATCAATGGGTAAATCTAGGAAACTCTATACTTAGTGGCTCGCAAGAAGAAGGGCAAATCACTTCCGATATTTTTGAGCCAAATTTATATACAGCCTTAACCATAGGCTCTATCTTTAAAGCAAACGGAACTATAGAACCGTATAATATCTTTACTCCTGATGGAGATGGTGTTAATGACACTTTTGTTATAGAAGGAATAGAAACTATTCCAAATAACGAGCTTATTA
>CAZJRA010000395.1:0-1551 GCA_964548335.1 uncultured Flavobacteriaceae bacterium
GTAATAATGGCTCCCCAAGCTTCGGCAGTAATTAAAAACCCAAAAAGCATCCTAAACACAATAAGTGCACTATTGTCTACAGGGGCAAAAAGATATTTTTTGAGGTTTCTCAAGTGAGTTTATTTTCTTTTATCCAAGAATGACAAAAAGACTCATCTTTTTTCATCGCACCTACAAGTTGTTCTATACTCTCAAAATTCTTTTCTTCTCGAATGCGAGCAAGCAACTGTATGCTTAAATTTTTACCATACAAATCCCCTTCAAAATCAAAAAAGTAAGTCTCTACCGTCTGTTTATCTCCTCCTACCGTTGGATTGGTTCCTATATTCATCATACCATATACACATTCTCCATTTATATAGCATTGCACTACATAAACCCCTTGCGCAGGAATGAGCTTGTAATCTTCAGAAACATCTAAGTTTGCCGTTGGGTAGCCTATTTTTCTTCCTAAGCTTTTCCCTTTTACCACGGTGCCGCTAAGCACAAATGGGTATCCTAAATAACTGTTTGCTAAACTAATGTCACCCACATCTAGAGCCTTCCTAATCTTTGTAGAGCTCACAGCTACATCTTCTAACTCTTGTTTAGAAATTTCTTCTACTTCAAAACCAAACTGAGCTCCATACTTTTTTAAATCGGAAATATCTGCTTTGCGATTTCTCCCAAAACGATGATCATACCCAATAATTACTTTTTTTGCTTTAAGTTTTTTTACAAGTATTTCTTCTACAAACTCAGCGGCAGTTAACCTAGAAAACTCTTTGGTAAAAGGATGAATTACGAGATGGTCTAGCTCTTGTTTTTCAAGAAGTAAAGCTCTCTCGTCTATGGTATTTATTAGTTTTATCTGTGTGTCTGTCTGCAAGACCATCCTAGGGTGCGGGAAAAAAGTTAAGACGAGAGATTCCCAAGCATTTACTCGAGCACTCTCTACTAGCCTATTTATAATTTTTTTATGTCCTATATGAACCCCATCAAAAGTTCCAATGGTAATCACTGTTCCTTTAGATAATGTAAACGCCTGTGCTCCTTGGTGTGTTTTCAATGGTATTATTTTCCGTTGTAATTATTCATCGTATTTGTGATGCCTGCTGCTGCAAATGAAGTGATGATTTCACAAGCTACATCTAGACGTTCAGACAAAGCAGCCTCTTCTGTAGCTGTCCACTCTCCCAACACATACTCTACTTGTCTCCCTTTTGAGAAAGAATCACTTATTCCAAATCTAAACCTATTGTACTTAGTTGTATTTAATTGTGCCTGGGTATCTTTTAAGCCATTGTGGCCGCCATCTGAACCTTTGGTTTTTACGCGTATTGTCCCAAACTCTAGGTTAAGGTCATCTGTAATAACGAGTAAATTTTCTACGGGTATTTTCTCTTGCTGTAACCAATACCGTATGGCTTTTCCACTCAGGTTCATAAAAGTATTCGGTTTTAACAGAACAACCGTTTTTCCTTTTATTTTGGTTTTTGCTATGTCTCCTAGTTTTTCGGTTTCAAATGAAACTTGTTGTGCTTTCGCGAAAGCGTCTACTACCTTAAAACC
>CAZJRA010000396.1:0-1546 GCA_964548335.1 uncultured Flavobacteriaceae bacterium
GTAGTAATTTTCCTTGGTTATCGCTTTATGGTATAGCCCCTGGCGTTATAACTGCTATCCAAATGGGGGGCTTGCAAAAAATATAGCAATTTGGGTCGGCGCAAGCCGAATGCAGTTATAACTCATAAATAAGTCCCCTTTCTTAAAATATACTTAGCCGTGCATAGTGGTGGATACGCTAAGCTCTTTCATAATACTAGCTTCGTAGTCTAGTAGTTCTTGCCATTTTTTATCTACTTCTTCTCGATTGCCATATTGTCTTGCAAACTTGAGAAACATCGTATAATGCCCTGCCTCACTTATCATTAACTTTCTGTAAAATTTGGCTAGTTTTTTATCTTCTAACTCTTCAGACAGCAGTCTAAAACGTTCACAGCTTCTAGCCTCTACTAAGGCAGCTACGAGTAGTCTGTTTATAAGGCTTTCTAGGCGACTCCCTCCTTTAGGGAAATAAAAACGCAATTTGTTTACGTACACATCTTTGCGTTCTCGACCCAAGGTAAGCCCTTTCTCTTTCATAATATCGTGCACCATTTTAAAATGGCTCATCTCTTCTTGTGCCAAGTCGCTCATTTCTGAAACAAGCTCTGTATAGTCTGGAAAACCTACTATAAATGAGATGGCTGCAGATGCTGCTTTTTGCTCGCAATAGGCGTGGTCTGTTAAAATGTCTTCAATGTTTTTTGCAACAATATTTACCCATCTAGGATCTGTAGGTAACTTGAGATGAAGCATTTTTATTGATTCTTTATCCTCTTCCATAATTATAGTTCTAAATCAAAGGCTTTGCGTAAGATTTCGATATTAGGATTGTGTTCTTTGAGTTTATCGTATTTTTCTTGTGGGGTGTATGCGTATTTTCTCACGATTTCTTCATTAACCGTAATATCTAGGATAATGTCGTAGTTATTAAGAGTACGTTTTAAATAGTCTAGTAAGGGGCCTTGCGCTCTTTCTACTTCTACCTTCATTGTTTCGTTAGGGAACTGAAGTTTTATTTTAACTCCGTCTAGGGTAGGGGTGTCTGCTTCTAGATTTGAGGCTACAATGCGTTCTCCTTTTTCTATTAATAGTTGTACATATTCTTGCCAAGCCGTTTGCATAGCAGCTTCTGTAAAAGCTTCTGTAGGAAGATTAGTATGATCTATTTTTTTATTTGCTAACTTCTCTTGAAGTTCTTTTTTCTTACGTAAACCTTTAATAGAAAGCCCTGACACACGTTCTTTACTAACATCTAGTCTAGGTGTTTCTGTTGTTTGTGGTTCTTTAGGAGGTGTTGCGCTACTTGATGTTTCTTGTGTAGAAAGAGAAGTGTGTGTTTCTTGCTCTTGAGGTTGCTCTTTTGTAACTGTAGGAACTGCTGTAGGAGCAGATTTTTTAGGTGATGCCGTCTCTTTTTTTCGGTAATGAGAAGGAGGAATTATGAAATGGTTATCATTTTTTTTTTCTCCATCAAAAGTGATAGAGGCAAGTTGCATTAGGCATAATTCTATGAGTAATCTTTGGTTTCGGCTGGATCGATATTTTAAATCACAGTCATTAGCCA
>CAZJRA010000397.1:0-1544 GCA_964548335.1 uncultured Flavobacteriaceae bacterium
ACCACTTAAATTTGAGCATCATTTGCTTTGGTTACAAATCCAGCAACATCAGATACAATGCCTGATTTTCCTGGGTATTGAAGATTCGCACCAAAAAATTCATTAGAAAAATCAAAGCTATCTGCATCTCCTACTACAAGTTCTACGCCTATAGGTGTAGAACGGGTTTCTAATAAAGAGAGTGTTTGTGGTAAGATTTCATCAGACACAAAAAACTTGCAAACATTTGCTTTTTTCTGGTCACGACTACGTACTGCAAATAATAGAGCCATAGCTTCTGCTGCTGCTGTTGCTTCATCTAGAAGCGATGCATTAGCAAGTTCCATTCCTGTAAGGTCTGTAACCATTGTTTGGAAGTTAAGAAGTGCTTCTAGTCTTCCTTGAGCTATCTCTGCCTGGTAAGGAGTATAGGCTGTATACCAACCTGGATTCTCTAATATATTACGTTGTATAACAGCAGGTGTTACTGCTTGATGATATCCAAGTCCTAAATAAGACTTAAATACTTTATTTTTTGAAGCAAGCCCTTGGATGTGGGCTGCAAATTCTGACTCACTCATTGCAGCTTCTAATTCAAGACTTTTGTCCAAACGTATGTTGTCTGGGATAGTCTCAAATAAAAGTTGATCCATAGTTTCAACACCTACGGTTTTGAGCATTTCTGGAAGGTCACTTTTTCTTGGACCTATATGTCTAGCAGCAAAAGAATCTGTATTCATTGTAAAATGTATTAATAGTCTTGCAAAATTACAATTTATAACCCTAATTTAAAGACTATTTTAAAGTTTAAGATGTTAAGTTTTTCACGATTTTAAGTGCTTATCAACAGTTATCTTATTTTTGTTTAATGAAGCAATTTTTAAAAATCTTTAATTTTTATCTCAATAGCAGTATTCATGTGAGTTTAGCAGTTGTTGCTTTGCAATTAGTAAGCTGCATCACTCTAAACATATATTATGATAAAAATTTACTTTTTTTTACTTTTTTTGCGAGTATCACTGGTTATAATTTTATTAAGTACTCGAGTCTTGCAAAGTGGCATCATTTAAGTCTTACCGAAACTCTTAGAGTTATTCAGGTTTTTTCAATGTTGTCATTTGTTGCAATGCTTTATTTTATAAGCAAACTAGATGTTAAGGTGCTTATAACTTGCGTAGCGCTAGGGAGTGTCACAGCGTTGTATGCGTTACCTTTTTTTTCATTTAAGCAGGATATGTCATCAGAGCGATTAACGCTAAGGTCTTTAAAAGGGATAAAGATTTATGTAATCGCTATTGTGTGGGCTGGAACTGCGGTTTTATTGCCTTTATTTCAGGCAGAAGAGGCAGTAAGTTGGGATGCAGGGATATTACTTATGCAATTATTTTTATTTGTAATAGTAATTACATTACCCTTTGATATTAGAGATGTGAAATACGATGCTATAAGTATAGCAACGATTCCTTCGAGAGTAGGGGTGAAAAAAGCAAAGATAGTGGGTGTGCTTTTGTTGATTTCACTCTTGTTGTTAGAAGCTTTAAAAGATAAAATCACCAGTGATACAT
>CAZJRA010000398.1:0-1541 GCA_964548335.1 uncultured Flavobacteriaceae bacterium
TAGCCTTATTCTTTGGATTTTTTATAGTTGTATGTGCGATTGCTTTACATACTATTCTTATTCCACTTTATGGAATATATGGGGCAGCTATAGCAACTTGTATTGCCTCTATATCTTATGGGGTGATAAAACTTATAGTTGTTAAGCGTAAGTTTGGATTACAACCTTTTACATTTAATACAGGCACTGCATTGCTTGTTATAGTTTTACTATTTTTAAGTTTCTATTTTTGGAAGTTCAATGTTTATCCTGCCTTAGCTATTGTTTTAAAATCGGCAATTTTAAGCCTTGTTTATATAGCTGTTGTATACGGGCTTAATGTATCTGAGGATATTACGGGTGTGATTAAAAGATTCTTAAAAAGAAATCCCGCATAGCATTCGCTAAAACGGGATTTCCAACCAACCAAAAAACAAATTCTTTTACCTGTGTCTATATCCTAAAATTTTTCCGTAAGTATTTTTAATACGTCCATACTTATCGTAGGTTATATGCATATCTCCAGCTCTTACGAGACATTTGTTGTGATAGCGTAGTCTTACATCTCCTATGCGTTGTACTTTACCATACTTATTATAAGTAATTAGGTTTCTACCTATTTTATTAATGTTACCATATCTATCGTAAGATACTTTAGGGCTATAATTATTTCCATAATTATTATAGAAGCTTACACCGTAGTTATGTCCTGGAGTAGTTCGTGCTCTACTGTTTTTTAAAGACTTTGCTTTAGGAATGTGGTAGGTAAAACTTCCATTAGAGTGTACAATAAAAACAACGCCTCTTTGTACAAACTTGATACTCTTTGAATGATTATAACCTATACCTCTTTCTGTATTGTGATCGAAATTCGTCACTTGATTTGCCTGTGCAGTTATTCCGACTAGAAATAAAACTACTAATACTACTAACTTTTTCATATTTAAAAGGTGTTAGGGTTAATGCGTTACCGACTTTCGGGATGCGCTTGTGCTAGAATAGATACAAGTAGCGTGCCATAATTTTAATTTGCTGTTTTTAAGTGGGTTGAATATTTTTTCGTATCTTATTATAGATTAATGAGCTACTATTCACCTGAAAATAATGTCTGTAGTTGTTTGGCAGGATTTTAGCTGTTCATTACTATGTTGACAACTATTGCTTGTCAAAAAGAAGAGAGAGAGTAAACATTGTTAAATTTAACAATAGCAATTTTAAAGAAGCGTATATGGAGTTTCATCACGAAAGGGAGAACATATCGATTAATCGTTTTGAGTCCATGCTAAAGACTAATAGTGTGTTGTTTTTTGACGCAGAAGAGTTTGAGTCTATAGCAAATTATTACTTAGAGACGGGTAAAATTGCCTTAGCACGTAAAGCTGTGAGTTTGGGGCTTGATCAACATCCTACCTCGACCAATCTTAAATTATATAGCGCAGAAATTTTCATTTATGAAAATAAGTTTGATAAACCAAATGTGCTCTTCTCAGAACTGCACGAATTTGACACTACTAATGAAGAGATTTACATTCAGAAAGCAAATATATATAGCAAACAAGACG
>CAZJRA010000399.1:0-1521 GCA_964548335.1 uncultured Flavobacteriaceae bacterium
ACTGCAAGTTTTGACGAAAGATTTATAGACCATAGCGGAATAGGATCAACGATTAATGATGGAGCAAGTCTGACTATAGCATCTTCAGATTTAACGCCTTTCACAATAAAAAGCCTCTTTACATTTGTAGCGACTTCACTGATAACAGAACCAGACCCATACACCATCACTTTTCAAGGTTTTAGGAGTGGTCAGATGGTATATTCATTTACTCGAACGGATGGTTTTTCTGATGTAAATATATTCGAACCTAGTAATGGATATACACGAATTGATTTTGCTACAGATGGAGAACAAGATTACTCTAGAATGGATATAAATTCAATAACAATTAGCACAACTGGCGATTCAGATTACATAAGCATAGATAGTTTTAGCTGGGGTCCAGAAAACGCATTATCTGTAGACGGAGCTTCTCTTAACGAAAACAGCATTTCTGTATTCCCAAATCCTGCTTCTAGTGCAATTACAGTGTCTGGTATCACAAATCAAGAGACTTACAGAATATACAATGTTTTAGGAGCAGAAATAGCAACAGGAGTTATTTCTGATAATGAATCTATTTCTATTCAAGACCTAAGCAATGGATTATACCTTATCAATTTTGATAATGGGAATAACATAAAGTTCTTAAAAGAATAATTAGTATTCTACATAAATAAAAAGAGGCTAGTTATATAACTAGCCTCTTTTTTGTTAGTATACTTTTGTTAAACACCTTATGACAAGGCAATAGTCCACAAAGTCTATAAAACAAATAACTCCTTGAATAATCAAGGAGTTATTTTTGCTTTTAGTTGGCCCACTAGGGCTCGAACCTAGACTCTTCTGTACCAAAAACAGACGTGTTGCCAGTTACACCATGGGCCACTAACTTAATAGCGGGTGCAAATTTAAAACAAAGTTTTACTTTTACAAACTTTTCTTTAAATAAAATTAAATATTTATAAAATAAGCCCCCTTCAAAAGACGTTTATAAAAAATTAACATCAAAATGAGACGATATGTGTACCTTCGTCTTCTAACAAATTCATCACTATGAATAACTTCAATTTCAAGAAGTATAATACTATATTGGGTTGGCTAGTTTTTGCCGTAGCTCTCATTACTTACACGCTTACTGTAGAGCCTACGGCTAGTTTTTGGGACGCCGGAGAGTACATAAGCACCTCATCTAAACTAGAAATAGGACACCCTCCAGGAGCGCCTTTGTATCAGATTATGGGAGCTTTTATATCTGTATTTGCACCCGATAGTAGCTATATAGCATTAGCTGTAAACTACCTCTCTTGTCTTACAAGTGCATTTACCATCCTCTTTATGTTTTGGTCGCTTACACTCTTAATGCGTCGTGTATTACAAAATGATACAGAAACGCTTACCACGATAAAACAACAAGCAATCCTTACTAGTGCTGCAATAGGAGCCCTTACATTTACATTTACAGATAGTTTTTGGTTTAACGCAGTAGAGGCAGAAGTGTATGCCCCAGCTACTGTAGTATTAGCCTCTCTGTTTTAC
>CAZJRA010000400.1:0-1513 GCA_964548335.1 uncultured Flavobacteriaceae bacterium
TGCTCATCCTGGCACTAAGTTGAAGTCAATTTCAGTTACAATACATCCATTAACTGCTCAGTGTGTATAAGTAATATTAGGGTTGTCAACACTGGCGTTAAAAACATCTGTACCACTGCTAAGTGCAGGCGTATAGATTCCTCCTGGAGTATATCCTATTTCTGATGCTAAGTCTATGTTTAAACCAGGGCAGGCATCTACAGTCTCATTACGTAATGGGGGAGGAGTATTATCTAATGTAAAACCAGAATAATAAGTTCCAAAACCCATTTCTCCCTCTCCATTTCCGTTATCTAAATCGTATCCTATAAACATAACACCTATAGGGGCATCAGGGCTGCTAATAACAGCATCTCCCTGAAAAGCACCATCTAAGAAATAAGTTTCCCATCTTGGATTTCCTGGGTTAACAAGTGGTGCGCCCAGAGCTTGTGGAGCGCCATTGACCTCTACAGTTATATTACCTAAACCACCTTCACCTCGTAAGGCAACAATACCTATAGCTCCTCTGTAGTCTTCGACAGCTCCACCACGACCATTAGCTCCAACGTTCTGTATATTAAACATTTCATCCATTGCTGGAATTACAATGTCTTCTCTAAGGAAATTACAGTTTAATGGAGGGACAAACATCATTCCTCCCGTACGAGCTGAGTCAGCACCGTTAGAACCTCCTATAAATTGATAAACAAAAAGCTCTCTAGTAGGATCATTAGTTGTTATATAAAGATTGTGATGTCCTCCAGCACCAGTGGGCAAATATTCGTCATCTATAAATATCCATTCACCTTCATCTAAGTTTGCTATAGGGGCTGGATTATTATTAATAAAAACATCCGTATTGTTATTATTTGCAATAACGAGTACTTGTTCTGTTTCATCATTCCCACGCCCTCGTATTAATAAATATTCATATCCGCCTCTGTCTTCAAGTGCATCTTCGGGGATAATCTGATCTATCATATAGTCAGTCCAAACTCTAGCATCTACATCATTGCTAGGAACTACACCTGTACCATTACCACAAACGACTACTAATTTATCGTTAGCCAACGTAGTACGTATATCTGCTCCTATAAAAGCCTCATTGTTTTGAGGTGTGTTAGTAAAAAAATTATTACTACGCGCGCCATATGCAATAGCATCTCCTCGGTCAAAATTAACATCAATACCTGGTGGTGCAGCAGTTACAGGACGTGGTCGATCAGTATAAGTGTTAAAATCAAAGAGAGCGCCATTCAAGAATAAATTATTAGGAATATCCCTAATTCTTATTAGATTATCATCATCTACAGACATGGCTCCAACAAATGCGTTTGTAAGAATATTCATCCTTGTATTAGTGTTTCCAGCATTATCCGTATAGCTAGTTCTTTGAACCATGTGTCCGGTTTTAAAGCGGTTTCCATTGTTGGCGCCCATAGCTGCAGTCCCTTTAGAGGTGTAGTAGCCTGCTGCACTATCATTATTAGGAAAATCTTTTCTCACAACTCTATAACTTACGTATATAGGT
>CAZJRA010000401.1:0-1505 GCA_964548335.1 uncultured Flavobacteriaceae bacterium
GCATATTAGATAGTAAAGACGGATACCCTAATCGTCACCCTATGTTAACGGAGTTTGATAAAAAGAATAATTACCCTAATAAATTAAGAAGGAATTGTTACGATGTTTTTAAAGTGGGTAATTATGGAAAGTGTGGGCTAGGGGTTAAAAAAGACAACTTAGACGGGATGCTTATAGGCGATTCTTTTGCAAATCACACAGCAGCCTTTATAGATGTTTTAGCAAAAGATGCTGGATTGTACTTTCATGATAGTGCTGCTGGAGGATACCCTTTATTGTATAATGTAGACGATAAAACGGGTGAACCTACTCAAGACACCGCTTATGGAAATGATAGGTTAGCTTACGCGAAAAAATTTAATACGATCATTATTGCTGCAAATTGGGAGAAATTTACTGATAGTGAGTCTGAAAACTACAAACTCACTTTTAATACAATTAAAGAATTAGTAGGTTTAAATAAAAATATAATTATTGTAGATGCCTTACGGGTAGTTGATAAAGCAAATTTTCATAAAATGAAATTGTTTAAAACAAATACAGTTCAATCTATAGTTAAGGAAGATTTGCTAATTCCATTTAATAAACGACCTGATAATTATATGGTATATCAGATAGCTAAGCAATTTCCTGAGGTCACTGTCATTAACCTTAACGATGTTATGTGTAAAGGAAGCACGTGTAATTATGATATAAACGGAAGCATTGTTTATAGAAATAATGATCACCTCAATACAAGCGGAGCAATATTAATAGCCGAAAAGTATTTGAAAGAAAAAGGGAACCCATTGTCGTTTCTAAAATAAAAAGAGCTTTTAGTAATTACCACTCTCTCATTTTATTGAGATTCTCTTCTTGGGCTAATTCTTCTGGTGGAATTACTTTTAAGAATGAAGGGTGCTGTTCTATAGCATACTCTATTTGCTCTACAATTTTCTCAACACTATCATTCTCATAATCTATCTCTAAAGGTGGCTTTACCTCAAAAGATTGGAGAATACCTCGTTTTTTAATTCGTAACCCTTTTTTATCAAAAGACCGTCTAAAACCATCTATTACGATAGGTACTACTAAAGGTTTATATTGCTTGATAATATGAGCAGTTCCTTTGCGTATAGGTTTCCAGGGTTTTGTTGTTCCTTGAGGGAAAGTTATTACCCACCCATCCTCTAGAGCGAGTCCTATATTTTCAGTATCCTTAAAGTTTACTTTACGTTCTATTTCTTTTCCTTTTTCACGCCAAGTTCTACTTACTGTTATGGCTCCAGCATAGGCGAGTATGCGAGGTAGGATACCACTTTTCATAGTTTCTCCTGCAGCTACATAATATAAGTTGAGCTTAGGGTGCCACAAGTACCCTATATTTTTAATAGAGTCTATCCGACCGCTTAAAGAAGCATTAAATACGTGAAACATAGACGCGACATCTGCAAAGTAAGTCTGGTGATTAGAAACAAATAAAACGCCTGTGTCTGGAAGATTTCTTAATACTTCAGAGCCTTCTA
>CAZJRA010000402.1:0-1505 GCA_964548335.1 uncultured Flavobacteriaceae bacterium
GGAAATTCAACGTACTATTGGTGCAGATATTATTATGGCTTTTGACGAATGTACACCTTACCCTTGTGATTATAGGTATGCAAAACGTTCGATGCATATGACCCACCGTTGGCTAGATAGATGTATTACACATTTTGAAAAAACACCCCCTGTATACGATTACGAGCAAACGTTGTTTCCTATTGTACAGGGAAGTACGTATAAAGACTTAAGAGCACAATCTGCAGAGTATATTGCAAATACGAATTCTTTTGGAAACGCGATAGGAGGGTTGTCTGTAGGAGAACCAGCAGAAGAGCTATATGCTATGACAGAAGGGGTGACGGCAATACTTCCTAAAGAAAAACCACGTTACCTTATGAGGGTTGGGACACCTATTAATATTTTAGAAAATATTGCTTTAGGTATTGATATGTTTGATTGTGTGATGCCTACTCGTAACGCAAGAAACGGAATGCTGTTTACTGCTCACGGTACCATTAATATTAAGAATAAAAAATGGGAAGAAGATTTTTCTGCTATAGATGAGATGGGTATTACGTGGGTAGATACAGAGTATAGTAAAGCATACTTAAGACATTTGTTTAGATGTCATGAACTTTTAGGAATGCAAATTGCGACTATCCATAATCTAGGATTTTATATGTGGTTAGTACGAGAAGCTAGAAAGCAAATACTTGCAGGAACTTTCACTACTTGGAAGGATATGATGGTGAAACAAATGGATAAAAGGCTGTAGTGAAGATTTTAGATTGGTATATCGTAAAACGTTATCTAGGGACTTTTGTCACTATGCTATTACTTTTTATCCCAATAGGGATTACGGTAAACTTGGCAGAGAAAATAGATAAAATGCTTGCCAATCAAGTGCCTTTTGGGGAGATAGCATTATATTATCTCTATTTTACCATTTATTTTGCAAATCTACTTTTTCCTTTATTCTTGTTTTTATCTGTTATATGGTTTACTTCTAAGCTGGCTAACAACACAGAGGTTATTGCTTTTTTAAGTAGTGGTGTTTCTTTTTGGAGATTCTTAAGGCCCTATATGATTGGAGCTACAATAGTATGTGCAGGTGCTTTTTTTATGGGTACATACCTTGCTCCAAGAGCAAATAAAGGATATAATGAGTTTATTTACGAGTACCTTAAAAGAGGGAAAAAAGATAAGGACACTAAGGAAGTATATAGGCAGATAGATGATAATGATTACATTTATGTAAGTAGTTTTAAACCATCTTCTAAGACAGGGCGTAACTTCACGTGGGAACATTTTGAAGGAAACAAGCTTACTTACAAGTTAAGCGCATCTAGAATTGTATTTAACGAAAAAGACAGTACATACTCCCTTTTTAATTTTAAGAAGAGAATCGTGGGGGTGGATAATGATATTATTAAGAATAGGGCTAAGATAGATACCACTTTTGCTTTTGATATAGATGACCTTACCCCTGTAGCATATATAGCAGAGACGCTTAACACTCCAGAGCTTAATAAGTTTATAGT